>JBMYWE010000400.1:0-2648 GCA_049607125.1 Granulosicoccaceae bacterium
GGTGCCAATCTAGTGAGAGCCGACCACTTGGCCATAGAGCTCGGCGGTCGTCAGGCGCTCCTGCTACACGGAGATACGCTTTGCACCAAAGACACCGAATACCAGCAGGCAAGGAATGTTCTGAGAAGCGAGGCCTGGCAATCACAATTTACAGCCTTGCCACATTCTGAGCGCCACCTACAAGCCCAGGCCCTGCGTCGCCGCAGCCAAGACGACAGCGCAAGCAAGGCCGAGCAAATAATGGATGTCACTGAATCTGCCGCCGCCACCTTGTGTGAAGCCAACGATGTAGATTTGATCATTCACGGGCATACCCATCGCCCTCACTGGCATAAGCAGCCCAACTACGAGCGAGTAGTACTTGGAGACTGGCATCCCCAAGGTGCTTATGTCGCCCTGTACGACAACGCGAAACTGACGCTTAAACATTGGCCTTTTCGAAACTAGACAGCGCAGCACCCCTCTCTACCAACACCTATACTTATTAGCTTCGCGGATGACTTTCGAGCACCCGAGCACTTTGCGCCGTGCGCGGGATAGGTACGACAAGCTGTACTAACAAACAACGGTAAAACATGTTCAACGTGCACCAACACTTACCCGCATGGCGAGTATTTTTAATTGTCACAGTTATTTGCCTGCTACTGGGCGCTATCATTGGCACAGTCGTACCGAATCTGCTCGGTGTGGCGACCAATTTCGGCGGCCAGCAACACGACGGCTACTTGCAAATAGCCAATATGCTGGCACAAGGGCAAGGCTTTAGATTCGAACCAGGCGGCGCCGCTGTAATGCACCGCCCACCGCTTTACCCCATTTTGCTTTTGCCCTTTACCTACACCTCACTAGAAGTTCAGAAAATTCTGGTAATAGCACTCAATTGCCTACTCGCAGGAATCAGCGCGACCTTACTGTACAAATTTGCCATTCGCTTTTACAACAAACCGGCCATCGGTTGGCTGGCCATCGGCCTCTACCTGATCAGCCCATGGTTATGGCGACTAATTACCTTACCTCACACCGCGCTGTTGCAATCGACGCTGTATCTCGCGGCTGTTTATTGCTTGTTTATCATGGTGTTTGGTCCGGGTAACGGTCACGCCTACACCCGCAGCAATTTTCGCTGGCACGCGGTCTGGTTCGGCACCATTAGCGGCTTGTTATCACTGACCCACGGAATCGGCTTTCTGATTTTTGCCGCCTGCTTGCTGGGACTCGGCCTGCTCAGCTTGTTCAAACACCCGAACAAACTGAGTACAGGCAGCAGAATGGCCTCTATAGCTCTTTCAACGGTATTGGGCGCATCACTGATAGCTCCGTGGACTTTACGAAACCTGGAGACTTTCCCCATAACTGTGCCTGTAACCACTGGGGCAAGCTTTAATTATTTCATGGGAGACCTCTATTGGGGGCTGGGCGATCACGCTATTGATGAGAATTTATCCCAGCAGGACAACGCCCTGATAGCAGGCGGCGTCAACGTTCCCGCCGCAGAATCGATGCAGTACTGGGGCGTTATGGACCCCGCACACGAGAAAACGCTATCGGACAACATGAAAGCTCATGCGCTTGCCAACCCTGGTACAGTTTTGCACAAGTCGCTGCTATCACTGGCTGAAATATTCTTCCCCGCAGTACATCAGGTTGTCTGCCATCAGCGGCAGATGGTCAGCTGCGAGCAAGAGACTTGGTACACCTCAGCTCACCGCTATGGCATCAGTCTGTACTACGGCTTCATCATACTTCTCGCCCTAGTCTCTGTCGCCAAACGAAGAACCCCTGGGCGTATCGCTCTTTTTTTATTCGCACTTGGTGGCCTACATATCGGTCCCTTTTTGCCACTGGGTCAATGGGCTCCACACGGTATCTATGCTTTGAGCGCTGTCTTATTGATTATGGTTCTCGCGGCAGATGGCCTCATCGGCGGCCGAATAGAAGCACGCAGTGAGCATATAGATCTCTGAAAGCCACCGAGCCTGTTCAAGCTCGCTCTGGCTACTACGAAACAAAGACCTTGAACAGGCTTACAAAGCAAGAAGTGAACAACAGGGGCTAAAGTACACTAGCCACAGCAGCTCGGTTCACAACAGTCGTTAGCGGGTGCAGCGCTATCTTGCCCAGCACCCAAGTAGGTACCGCCTGATAAATAAAAGCCGGCAAACACGTCTTCGAAATCATCGGCAACTGAACGCTCCGCGATACCGGTTGCCATAATTGCTGCTTGCCACTTCCTGACCTTGGGAAATCGCTCTAGAAAATCGAAGCCAGTTCGCTGCCGGACGATATGGGCTCGATGCAACAACGGAAGCCAAGCAAGGTCTACATTGCTGAGTGAGCCACCTTTAAAAAATGGCCCCACGCCTAAGTGCATTTCAGCTTTTGCGAAAGCCAAACCCATCTTCTCCACACTTTCGCCAAACATCTTTTCAGTCGCACTGCTCATCGCACCGCACTGCACCAGGTAATGCTTGGAAGCCTGATAACTCCAAGCCCGATCTAAGGCCCTTTGCTCTGGACTTACAGACGGTTCAAGTGCATCGCAGACCTCATCGATATATTCCGCTATCGCATCTGATTCGAACAAATATTTTCCACCATCTGTCACCAAAACAGGCACCTGTGCGTTGGGCGAAATGGCGAGAAACCAA
>JBMYWE010000400.1:2658-2893 GCA_049607125.1 Granulosicoccaceae bacterium
TCAGCCAAATCAACGTATTCGATCTCGTAGGCTTGCTGCTTGGCTTCAAGCAAAGCGGTAATTCGTTGAACAAACGGGCATATTTTTGCGCTGATCACTTTCATAAGGGTCACACCTTTGGTTAAGACATACCCCTAAGACGTCGAATATCAAAAAAAGACGACAGCTATTTCAGCAATTGTTGCAATTGCCCTTTTTCGATTGAAAGTCAGCGACCCGACCAGCCCTGTCTCGC
>JBMYWE010000401.1:0-2890 GCA_049607125.1 Granulosicoccaceae bacterium
GCCACCGCGTGCAGCAACGCACTGACAGGGGTAGGTGCAACCATGGCACCTGGCAGCCAGCGATGGAAGGGCATCAGGGCGGCCTTGCCCACGCCAAAGGCAAACAAGGCCACAAGCCAAGGCAGGTAGATGGGGTCGAGGTTGCCCTGCAGTATGCCACCTGGCTTGAAGTCCAAGGTGCCAGAGACTCCCCAAGTGATGATAATAGCTGGCAGTAAAAAACCGATGGAAGTACTGAGAAGCAAGGACAAGTAAGTGCGACGGTGTGCGCTTGTGCGTGACCAACGGGTAGGTGGCAAGGGTGAGCATTTCGTAGAAGATGAACAGGGTGAGCAGGTTGCCCGCCAGCGCTATGCCCATGGTGGCAGCGATAGATACGGCAAAACAAAAGAAGAACTGCGTGTGGTGCTCTTCTTTGTTGGTTCGCATGTAGCCGATAGCATACAGAGTGGTCGGTATCCACAACACTGCCGCGACGGTTGCAAATAGCAATCCCAAGGGCTCAACTGTCAGGCGGATTGCAATGTCTTCAATGGGAGCGAGTAGCACCCAATCGAGTTGCTCGCCGCGCAATGTTGCAGGGTAGAGGGAGATAGTGGCTATAAGTGTGAGTAGTGTGCCGACAATGCTGATGCCGTCGCGAACATCCGGGCGCGACATATTTGCCGCGGCCAAGAAGGCGACAAAGGCGGGTATGGCGATTAGTAATGCGGGGGAGATGCTCTCGACTATCATGGTGTACCTCCCAACAGAGCTTGCACAACGCGATCAGCGGCGCCCAGCGTAACTCCGGTGTCTATGCCGAAATAAATACAGGCAAAGCTCAGCACGGCAGCGGGTATAAGGATCGTCCGCGGTGGCTTGGCACCGTGTGCTGCAACCTTTTCAGACATAGGTTTAAACCAGAGGTAATCGACCACACGGCCCACATAGGCAACGGCCATCAGGGAAGAAACGACCAAGACAATCGCCAGTGGCCACCAGCCGTGTTCAATCACGGCGAGTATTAAGTACCACTTGGTTATAAAGCCAGCAGTAAGTGGTACACCGATCAGTGCGACCCCGGCGACGGCAAAGGCCGCGACTGTCCATGGCATGCGCTTGGCGGCACCGGAGAGGTCTTCGAGTTTGGAAGATCCCACGGAGTA
The DNA here is from genome assembly GCA_049607125.1 of Granulosicoccaceae bacterium. Classification (GTDB taxonomy): domain Bacteria; phylum Pseudomonadota; class Gammaproteobacteria; order CALCKW01; family CALCKW01; genus CALCKW01. The sequence goes on from JBMYWE010000401.1 coordinate 1,149, forward strand.
CACCATGCAAGCCACGCAGAGGAACAGTGCACTCTTGACTAAGCCGTGGTTGAAGATGTGTACCACACTGGCGGTTAAACTGGTTTCACTGGCGATAGCGATACCTAGAACCATATACGAGAGCTGAGCCACTGAAGAGTAGGCGAGTACTTTCTTTATATCGTCCTGGTATATCGCTGCCATTGAGCCGACCATTATCCCCACCACGGACATGGGCATCAGCACGTGCTGCACTTGCAGCTCTTCAAAGGAAAACTGGACGCCAAACACGCCAAATAGGAATCTCAACAAGACATACATCGAGACCTTGGTCGCCGTGCCAGCGAGATAGGCACTGGCAACAGAGGGGGCATAGGTATAGGCGTTTGGCAGCCAGTAGTGCAAGGGGTAGAGCGCTATTTTGATACTCACACCCAGGATAAAAAAGGCGAACGCAACTTGTGCCACACGATTGTCGAACATCGCAGGTATTTTGGTGGCGAGATCGGCCATGTTTAGCGTGCCGGTGAGCTGGTACATCAACCCGATACCGATCAAGATAAAGGTGGCGCCAATGGTGCCCATGATCAAATAGCGGTAGGTGGCGACCAAGGCGCGGCGGTCACGGCCCATGGCGATCAGGGCGTAGGTGCTGAGGGATGAAATCTCGAGAAAGACAAAAACATTAAAAGCGTCACCGGTGATGGTGATACCAATCATAGCTGCCAGTGAGAGCAAGTAGGCGGTGTAGTAAAGCGGGATTTTTTCTTCGCTGACTTCTTTGTTAATACTGTCGCGTGCGGCCGTGATGATAACCGTGGCGAGACCGGTAATTAATAACAACACCATGGAATTCAGGCTATCGATGCGTAGCTCTATGCCCCAGGGGGGAGCCCAGCCGCCGAGTTGATAGCTCAGGGTATGTTGGTCTAGCACCTGAACATTGATAACGATTGCGACAAATAACGACGCCCAAGTAATTAGGGAAGCGAGTAACCATGCGGATCTACCGCGGCTAATCAAGGCGCACAGGGGCGCGGCGATCATGGGCAGTAATATTTGAATGACGGGCCACTGATTCATGACTGTGCCTCGTCTGACGCTTGGATATCCGACTCTTCGATGCTGTCATACGCTTCGCGGATACGTATCACCAACGCCAGCGCCAGTGCAGTGGTGGCAACACTCACGACGATGGCGGTCAGGATCAAGACATGCGGCAGTGGGTTACTGAAGACAGAGTGCCCTGAACCGGCAATGGGGGCTGTACCGCCGGCCACCTTTCCCATAGAAATAAACAAAAAGAACACCGAGGTCTGGAAGATGTTTAGCCCAACGACCTTTTTGACCAGGTTGTCGCTGGCAATCGTGGTGTACAGCCCGAGCAGCATCAAAGCAAACACGACCCAATAATTGAAATAGGCACTCATGCGTTGCGCCCTCCGCCCACGAAGGAGTAGAAGAGCAGAATCATCACGCTGGCCACGGTGATACCGACACCCAACTCGATGCTGAGAATGCCGTAGTGTTGACCATGCAGCGGGTCGTGCACCAGAGCGCTATAGTTGAGAAACGCAGCGCCGCGAAACATCGAAACAACACCTGTCATCAGGTAGAGCATCCAGCCGATGACCGCGCCGATGCGCACCGCGTCGGGAGTGATCATGCGTTGGGTGCTACGCACACCAAAAATAAGGGCGTGGGCAATCACCGCGACGGCAAAAATAACACCCGCCTGAAAGCCACCACCCGGACCGTAGTCT
>JBMYWE010000402.1:0-2636 GCA_049607125.1 Granulosicoccaceae bacterium
CATAGAGGCAGATTAACTCCAATGCAATGGTGGCCGCGGCAAGCGAAGTGATGTCGGCGTGGTCGAAAGCGGGGTTCACTTCCACGACGTCCATGCCAATGATGTTGATGCCGCGCAGTTCCCAGAGAATGTTCAGTGCGTGACTGCTGGTGAGGCCGCCCACCACGGGTGTGCCGGTGCCCGGGGCAAAAGCCGGGTCCAGGCAATCAATATCGAAAGTCAGATAGACCGGATTGTTGCCAACGGTGTCCTTGATGCGCTTGCCAATTTCTTCGGCACTGAGCCGATTGGCTTCGCGGCCGTCGATGATATTAAAACCTGGGTTTTGGTCGTTGGTGGTGCGCAACCCCACTTGCATCGACTTGGACGGGTCGACGGTGCCGTCTTTGGCGGCGTGGTAGAACATGGTGCCGTGGTCCACGCGGCCTTCCTCATCGGGCCAAGTGTCGCAGTGGGCGTCAAAGTGCAACAGCGATAAACCCTGTCCGTGTTTCTCGGCGTGAGCCTTCAGCAGCGGGTAGGCAATGAAATGGTCTCCGCCCAAGCTCAGCAGCGCGGTATTGCTGTCGAGGATATGTTTTGCCCAAGCTTGAATGGAAGGTGGTACTTCCTCGGGACGACCCGGGTCGAAGGCGCAGTCGCCGAAATCGATGGCGCGCAATCGGTCAAACGGGTTGAACTCCCAGGGCCAGTGTCGCGCCCAGGCTAGCTCGCTGGAGGCGGCACGCACCGAGCGTGGTCCGAGCCGCGTGCCCGAGCGGCTGGTGGTGGCCAAATCAAAGGGGACACCCATAATGGCGAGGTCGGCGTTGGCCAAGTCGCGAGAATAGGGGCGGCGCAAAAAGCTCAGCGCTCCGGCGTAGGTGGGCTCTGAGCGGGTGCCGTAGGGTTGTGTGTTATTAAAGGCAAAGTCGCCGTCGTTGAGCTGGTCAGTGATATCCATTGGGGTCTCGTCTAAGTATTGGGGATGGCGACGGTAGCCACTAGTTCAACAGCGTAGAGGGGGTCGGCCAATTTGGCGGGCTCTACACAGGCGCGCACGGGTGGTTTGGCGCCGTCCAGCCAAGTATCCCAGTGCAAGTTAAAACGGTCGATGTTAGCAATATCGGTTAGATAGATGTGCACCAACAACAGCTTCGTGCGGTCGGTGCCTGCGGCGGCCATTTCCTCATCGAGGCTTTTCAAGGTGGCCAGTACTTGGGTCTCAAAATCAGCGCTGGCATCGGGCGGTACTTCGACAAAATACCCCACGCCGTTGTGCACAACGTGGTCAGCACAGCGGCGGCTGTTGCCGGCTTTGCTCAGGTTCATTTTATAGCCTCGATTTGAAATCTTCATAGCCAAAGCTGCGCACGGGTTCTAGTGCGCCGCTGCGGGAATCCCAGGCGATAATACTGGGCAGCGCCATACCGTTGAAGGTAGTGGTTTTGACCATAGAGTAAATGGCCATGTCGCCAAACACCAGTCGGTCGCCGATCTGCAGCGGTGTCGCGAAGCTATAATCGCCGATCACATCTCCCGCTAGGCAGGTCATGCCGCCCAAGCGATACGGGTGCGTGCCATCTGCGCCCTGATCGGCGCCCAGAACGTGAGGCTGGTAGGGCATCTCTAGAACGTCGGGCATATGGCAGGTGGCCGAGCAATCGAGCAGGGCGAGGTCGACTTCGTTGTGGGTGATGTCGAGTACCTCAGTCACAAAGACACCGGCGTTTAACGCCACCGCTTCGCCGGGTTCGACGTAGGCTTGTAGCTGGTACTTGCTTTGTATGTCGCGCAATCGAGCGATCAGATCATCGACCTGATAATCCTCGTGGCTGATGTGGTGTCCGCCACCCAGATTGAGCCACTTCATGTGGTGTAGCCGTTCGCCGAGCTTGTCCTCCAATACGGCTAAAGTGCGATCCAACGGTGGGAAATCTTGCTCGCAGAGCGTGTGCATGTGCAGACCGTCGATGCCGTCGAGATTGGCCTCGATCAATTGATCAACAGGAATGCCCAGCCGCGAACCCGCGGCGCAGGGGTTATACACGCCCACAGCACCCTCGCTGTGTTGCGGGTTGACGCGCAGTCCAAAGGAGAGGTTTGGTTGATCTTGCTGCGCCGCCAGCGCGAGTACCTTGAACTTGTCCCACTGTCCCAGGCTGTTGAAGATGACATGATCGGAAAGGCAGAGGATCTCGCGCAGGTCTTCTTCTTTATAGGCTGCGCAGAATGTCGTGACCTCTCCGCCGAATTCCTCGCGCCCGAGTCGGGCCTCGTGCAAGCCACTGGCGCAGGTGCCACTGAGGTAGCGCATCACCAGCGGAGCAAAGTGGTACATAGAAAAAGCTTTGAGCGCGAGCAATACCTTGGCGCCTGATTCCTCTTCGATTCGGGCGAGTATTTGCAGGTTTTGCTCTAGACGCGCAGCGTCGACCACATAGCTAGGCGTGGGCAGTTGTGCGGTGTTTAAGCGATCGAAACCTTGGAATATTTCGGACATAAAGTGCGTGACAGCTGAGGTAAACGTCGATTGTACCCCAACATCAAAAAAGCTGGGACTTGGACCAGCTGCTGCATCGAGCGTTGTTTGTTCAACCTGGGCGCGGGTTCAACCGCCGCTGCAGGCAACGGTGGCCGCATGGTTTATAGTTGAG
>JBMYWE010000402.1:2646-2884 GCA_049607125.1 Granulosicoccaceae bacterium
ATGATCCGGTTGCAGGGGATAGCCGACCAGTTATCAGCTTTGTTGTCGATGGGCTCGGATGCCAGCACTAGCCCGTTCTTGGCGATGTTTCTCGATGCATACAAAGTGGGGCAGCGACTGTCACTAGCGTGGCGAAAACAGTAGAGTTTACGGCCATCGGAGAACACACAAGTCAGCCGAAAAAACGCAGCGACACCTGCCACGGATGCCGCTCGGTGGAGCTGTTTGATGACGCGCT
>JBMYWE010000403.1:0-2883 GCA_049607125.1 Granulosicoccaceae bacterium
CAATTTTACTTGCCTAGGGGAGAATCTTGCATAGGGAGATAGGCTTTTAAACCCTTCTGGTTGCTCGGAGATCGGCATAGGCACAACTTGACTATTTTCATCTATTCCCATCTCGACGAAATTTAGCCGATAGCTTGAGTATGCATTTGATGTGTTTCGGAGTGTAATAGCAGCACTACGCTTTGCCTCACTTAAAATAACTCTGGTCGGCGAAACGGACAAACCGGCTAGGCTATTTGCGTAAGCTCCCGCTGAGCAACAACATGAAATAATTAATAGAATAATAGTTTTTTTCATAAAACAGTCATCAACTAACACGAAAAAGGCCGACAGTTTTGTCGGCCTCTATTGCAACCAATTTTACAACAGACGAATTATCTATAGCTAACCGTCACATCAATATCTTCATAGACGACGCCTTTGTTTTGAACAGCACTTGCGTTGGCCGTCAAAACACCACCAAAAGGAATCACAAAAGACCCTTCTTCCGCAACATCTGCAGAAGAGCCGGTTGATAGCGTTTCGTCTTTTCCGCCTGAAACCGTGTATTGATCGAGAGAGGGTTCAATTGTATAGCCATCGTCGGCTAAGGTTTTTGCAGAGGATGGACGCGCAACTGAGATAGAAACTGACATGCCTTCGTGGCCTTTGACGGTAATTTCCCCAAGTTGCGCCGCTCCGCCCAAGTTGCTGTACGAGCTAGCTTCTGCGGTTCCAGGGCCCGCAGGGTTTCCATATTGAGAGTAGAGAACAGACAGATTATTGCCGGCAACACGACTGACAGATACTGTGTTGAGGCTCTCAGAACCAGCGCCAGGTATGACAAGATCGGGAAACACAAGTTGCTTTGTCAGCTCAATACTGACAGGTAAAACTAAAAAGCCTTTCGCCGCTTCTTCAAGGGTTTCGGTGGCCGTATTTCCCTCACTGGCTGCTTGGACACCGGTGAAAGCAAAGGCTCCCAGCAGAGCGCTGACTAATTTTTTTAACTTCATTTTATTCCCTTAAGCAGAGAAGATTGATAGATAAATAGAACTTATGGATAGTTACTTCCGCGGGCTCAACTGTACGCAAATGAAAAACGGCACGCATCACCCAACGAGGGTAAGAAACACCAGAAGTACGAATTGACATACTGCATTATCAAGGCGCAATGATATTTTGCTACGGATCGGGCTGGTGTCTCGACGCGGCTCCAGCCTACCTCTAGTTTTTGTCATTGTTTTTGTCTCTGCGCTTGCCGACACAGTGTAAGTAGAATTTAACAAGGAACCAGTTCGCTAAGCGGCCAAGGAACGCCCTTTCGCTCGATAATTATGGAAAAGCCAAAGAAAACTTTAGCCGAACTCAGCGGAAGAGGGTCTGTCGCAGCCACGACCGGCACAGCCTATCCTGCGGTTGAGCGTATAAACTGGCAAAACGACAAAGTCTCTCTAGACTTGCTGCGCGCGTTCTTCGAGATCACCGCTGAACCATTGGTTGTGGTTGATCAGGATTGTAAAGTTGAGGCGATGAACATAGCTGCCAGCCAAAGCTTGAGCTTTAGCGGTCGAATTCGAATAAGCTCAGAGGGCAAGCTGCAGATGGTAGAAGATGCGCTTCAATCGGCGCTGCGAGAAAAAGTCACTCGAGCAACGGCTGGCTTAGTTGAATTCCCGCCCGCTTTGCTCAATGATTTCCCATCAGGCAAAGAACCCGTGGCGAGAATTACACCTCTAAGGGTACAAGAAGGCGGTGATGAGCGTCTGCTTGCAATGGTCTGCATAAATTTCAGCAAGTCGGCCCTGTACAATCACCGTCTGGCGTCGTCAATTTATGGCCTCTCCCGCGCTGAATTGGCTATATGCGATCAACTTGTCACCGGCAAGTCTGTTAAAGAAATAGCAGCCTCACGGGGCACAAGCACCGAGACTGTGCGCTATCAGCTCAAATCTATTTTTTCCAAAACTCACACCAACAGCCAGCACGGCTTGGTGTCACTGTTGTTGCGTGCCACCCCCCTTCCCATGTTTAGAGAGGCTTGACCACTTGCGCGATAGCGCCGGTCGCACACAGCTCGAGAAAACTGTCGCCCAACTGCTCGCTTTTAACGAAGGCTTCACGCCATAGCCGCATTCGCTCGTCGTCTCGCCCCCCGTAGGTTTTAAAATCTTTTCTGTCCGGAATCGCGCCCAACTCTAGGGACCGGACAAAACCCTCAGACGGGCAAATCAGTACTACATCGGCTAGCCGAGCTTCATTCACGTTTCGCCAGCACAAAAATTTATCCAACCAACCCTCTGTCAACTTGGGGAAAAAGTGAGGGTACAAAACTAAGTTAGCTGCCAAATCTGATTTAAACTCGACTTGTTTGGCGACAGGGTGATAGTCGAGCAAGCCCCCATCGCGATAGACACCACGAGGAGCTGAGGGTATATCGGTGACTCCTTGCATATAGACTGGCAGGGATCCGGAAGCCAACAAGGCTGTTTCGAAGTTTTGCTCGCTAAGCTCAACCCGAAGACTGGCGATGCAAGAGTCGTCCACGATTGCATCCGCTGACCGCGGATCACAAAACACGACCCTTTGCATAAAAGACGTCAGCTGCTTGCGTGAACACATATTGGCCGCAAAAGCTCGAACAAAGGCGTTTTTTTGCGCCCGCAGACTATCACTTGCCAAGCCCCTATCAACACACCTAACCGTGCCGATCTGCAAGCGCAAAGTCGAATGGCTAAGCACCTGCATTGCCACACCTTCGCCCGCTACGGCATCCAATACAGGCATCATCTGCTCAGCGATAGTCTTCGCATCCACAGCTTGCTCATAGCGCTGTTCAATGTAGGCTCTCGCCAGATTGTCCAGTGCTTGCAGCGGGTTAGTCTGCGCAGCTGCAGCCAGTTT
>JBMYWE010000404.1:0-2881 GCA_049607125.1 Granulosicoccaceae bacterium
GTTAAGTTATACCGCGTGGCCTACGATCAAGTCCACCACAACATTGGCATTATCGAGCCAGGCATGACGTTTAAAGAATACTCAGAAAAAGCCTGGGATATCCCCGACAAATACCACGCCAATCGCTACTATCTCTCAGCGCATGGGGTGGGCATGTCGGGTGAGTATCCTTACTTGTATCACAAGGCAGACTACCCCGAAGCGGGCTACGACGGTATCATTCTACCCGGCATGACTCTGTGCGTGGAGAGCTACACAGGCGAGAAAGGCGGGGCTGAGGGGGCCAAGTTAGAGCAACAACTTTTGGTGACTGAGACTGGCACCGAGCTGTTGTCGCTCTTTCCTTTTGAAGACGAACTTTTGAAGTAACTCTGTGGGTTCGACTTCAGTCGAACTGAGTATTTGCGAGCTTTGGTGCCGCACCATGCGTTCTCTAGTGCGTCTGGTGCGCCAGCCCGGGCGGCAATTCACGACGCCCCTGCAGTCGCATCTCAATTAAATTTTGCGTGTTCTCACCAGCGTAATAAACCGGCGACGCGCCGCCCCAGATACCGAGCAGTCGCCAAATCCTCTGCGTGGACCTGCCCATCGTCCGATTGTGCCACTACGCCCAACTGACAACCGAGTCGGTTGACCCCGTGCTCACCATAACCATTGGGTGTATCCAACGAAACCCATAACATGCCCTGCTGACTGGCGAGCGTAGCCATGTATTGCAAGCTGGTACTCTGGTCTCCGTTGAAGGCAGCGCCGCATGTCATACCCGCTGCCAATTTACCGGCCCAAGTCTGCTCGCACCAAAGCTCGCTGGTGGCGTCACAAAACGCTTTAAACTGTGCCGCTACGCCGCCCATATAAGTGGGCGATGCAAATACAATGGCATCACAGTCACGGAGCGCTTCAAAGTACGCGTAGTTGACGAACCGCCCTTCGATAATATCGCTTCCTTCTATTTTCAGGTGCTGCGTTTCACAGCCCTGCACCAATGACGCGCTCTCACACAAAGCCTGTACCAAAGCTTCGGTAACGCCGGTCTGGCTAAAATAAACAACGGCTATCTTTGACATTCGGCTCCTGTCTCGCTATTCAACGGGCAGTAGAAATTTTGCCATCACTTGCACCAGTAACTCAGGACACTCGCGATGGGGCACATGGCCCACGCCATCTAACATACAAACATGACCTCGAGCATGGTTGGCGATCAGCTGTGGGTGCAAAGCTGATCCATATTCGTCACGCTCTCCGTGTATAGCAAGACTCGGCACTTGCAGCTTGGCTATGGCCCGCTCCACGTTAAAGCTGGCGAATGCTTCTGAGAGCCATACCTCCGTCCATGCATCGACAACCCATGCTGCTTTGTCACCGTGGTACTTGGCCAGCCGTTGTAAGACATCGGGGTCTTCAAAGCTCTTTTTGGCTGCACTAATTCCCTCGCGGGTGCGGTCTTCAACAAAGGCTTGCGCTGCAATAGTCACAAGCGCATGCACGCGCTCGGGCAAGGCAACCGACGCCTCTATCGCCATGCCACCGCCAACGCTATGGCCACACAACACCACCTTTTCGAGATCGAGTGCGTGCAATAGCGCAGGTAAAACTTGCTGGCCTTCTTCGCTGACAAAGCTGGCATTGGGCCGGTCACTGCGCTCGCTAGAGCGCCCAAATCCAATGCGATCATAGGCAAATACACGTCGTCCCGACGCGCTGGCAAGCCTGCTAGGGAAATCTCGCCACAAGTCGACAGAGCCTAACGAGTCGTGCAATAGCAGCACCGGAGCTTTCGGTGAATCGGTGGCCGGCGACCAGTCACGAACATAGACGCTGGAGTCAAACAGGGTGATTCGCCGCTCGGAAAAGGGCGTGTAGTCGGCAGATTGGGCCATAAGGTCAGATGCTAAACCAGTTGCGAATCGTCATCGCTGAAAGCAGTTGTCGTAGCTGTGCTGTAAAATAGCACAAATGATTCGCTTTGACGGCTGCTATAGTGGTGGCGTTTGCAATCTGAATCGCTACGCAACTATGATGCAAAACCAGCCCGAATCATTACGCATCGAAACGGCCGATGGCTGGCTACTCGGCGCCAGCCTCTACCGACCCGAACAAGCGCGTATTGGCGTGCTGATCTCCGCAGGCACGGGTTTCCCCAGACGATTCTACCGCCACCTTGCAGAGTACTTGGCCAACCGCGGCGCCATGGTACTGACCTACGACTACCGAGGCATTGGAGATTCCTGCAACCACTCTTTGGTTAATTCGGCTATCGACTACCCTGATTGGGGAAGATGGGATATGCCTGCCGCCCTAGACGCACTGGAACAAGCCGCCCCTGGGCTGGCGTTAACGCACGTGGCACACAGCGTCGGCGGGCATTTTTTGGGGCTAATGCCCAATCAACACAAACTCTCTCGACACGCCTTTATCTCGGTGGGCACAGGCACTGTCTGGAAACACGGCCTGAAAAGCATGCCGCTCGAACTCGCCTTTTGGTGGGTCTTGGGGCCATTTTGCTTACGGCGATACGGCTATATAAAGCCAGTGGGCGGCTGGCGCGGAGAGGCACTACCACCCAAGGTGTTTACCACTTGGCGGCGCTGGTGCCATCAGTCCGACTACTTTGAATCTGAGCTTAAAACAAGCTTGTCTCCGCAGCACTACAACGCTGTCACCGCACCCATACGCTCATGGGTTTTATCAGATGACCCAATTGCCACTCCCAGAACCGCTGCCGCCCTGCTCGGCTGCTACCCCAATGCCGCGCATAAAATCATCCACCGCAACCCTCGAGATTTAGGTGTGGAGTACATGGGTCACGACGGCGCCTTTAAGGCGGGGCGAGGACGCCTCTGGAGCGAATGTTGGGACTGGTTAGCTACTGGCGCTAATC
>JBMYWE010000405.1:0-2881 GCA_049607125.1 Granulosicoccaceae bacterium
CAGAAAAGTGGCAAATTCCCCCAACTAAGCGAGCCCTATGAGGGCTTTCATGGCATGAATTTCTGTGAGGAGTTTGGCCCAGTCGCTCTGGCCATGCGCATGCGAAAAGAAGGGCTGCGCGACTTTGGTGCCTGCCTACCAGCTCAGTCTGCCTTTCAGTTGCTACAGGGCGTGGAAACACTCTCCATGCGCATGGATCGACACGTGGCTAATACCGAGGCATTGGTTAGTTATTTGGATGCGCACGACGGTGTCGACTCGGTCAACCACCCCATGCTCAGTCAGCACCCCGACCATAGCTTGGCCACAGATCTACTACCCCGCGGCTGCGGTGCTGTTTTCTCCTTTGAACTCAAGGGTGGCAGAAGAGCCGGAGAAGCCTTTATCGACGCCCTGCAAATCTTTTCACATCTCGCTAATGTAGGCGATGCCCGTTCTCTGGTGATCCACCCCGCCTCTACCACCCACAGTCGCATGAGTGACGACGACTTACTGACCGTCGGTATTGGGCCAGGATTAGTGCGTCTATCAGTGGGTCTAGAAGACAGCAAAGACTTGATTGGCGATTTGTCTGCGGCTTTAAAAAGCGCGGATAAAGCAGTGAAAAAGGCGACACAGTCATGAGTGATTACATATACCGAGGGGGTCGCCCTGCGCAGGACGACAAACCGACATTGGTGATGCTGCATGGCGCAGGCATGGATCACACCATCTGGACTTTGCTAGCGCGATATCACGCCCGCAGAGGCTACAACGTGCTCGCCCCCGACCTACCCGCCCACGGACGCAGCGGTGGCCAGAGTTTAAACAACATCAATGACATGGCCGACTGGCTACTGACTTTGTTGGAGCGCGAGGGTGTCAATAGGCCCTACCTCATGGGTCATAGCATGGGCTCCTTGCTGGCGTTGGAGACGGCGGCGCGTCTCGGGGAACAGTGCTCAGGGCTCGGCTTATTTGGTTCGACAGCTCCCATGCCGGTAGGCCAAGCGCTGCTTGACGCCGCCGAGAGGAACGAACAAGCAGCCATCGACATGGTGTGTTTATTTGGCCACGATACGCCAGCACAGCTGGGCGGCAACCCGCTGTGCGGCATCCATACGCTAAACACAGGCGTTCGTTTGATGCAGCAGGCTGCTGATGGCGTGCTGTTTAACGACCTAAGCGCTTGTAACAATTGGAACGAAGCACTAGACCGAGCTCAAGAAGTCACAGCCCCGGTTAGCTTGATCCTCGGTCGCAAGGACAAAATGACTCCCTTGCGCTCTACTCGAGCACTGATTGAGCGCTTGGCGAAAAGCCAAACTATTATCATAGAAAGCGGGCACATGATGATGACCGAGGCTCCCGAAGAAACGCATCTCGCTCTGTGTACAGCACTCGAGTTTTGCCGTCACTCGTGAAACGACTCAATCCCTAGGACCATACTTAGTAGCGGTTTTTGTTCAATAGCACCCTCCGAATGCGATAGTTATTTGCTGTATTTGATGTCAAAGCCTCGCGTGGCTTTGCAGGGTTCAGTCGAGGGTGCTAACTCGTTCTAAAAATGTTTAACATGACTCCCCATGCCTAGCGAGTTTTGCCCAATTTCTACACAGTGGCCAAGACTAAGAGCTCAATTAGCTATGGCTCTTTGCCCGCTGATAAGCTGCAGGCACATCCTTGCGGGTAACGCCTCGTGACGGCAGCGACATAGCGCGCTTAGACGATCAATAGGCCACCTACGCTGTCCGCTTTTTTTAATGCCCGTCATATGTGTGACATCTGCCTTCTGTAGTTTTACTACGGATGAGCCGCCATTGATGTTATGATAACTACATTAACCTCTCTGCGCAGGCACGCCAAATTGGCGCCTGCTCTTCATTCACGGAGACCCCCCAGTGCGACGTAATCGCAATGCAAAAATTATCGCAACCCTAGGCCCAGCCACCGAGTCAGAACAAAGCATCCGCACACTGTTTGAAGCAGGTGCCGATGTATTTCGTCTGAACTTCAGCCACGGCGAACACGCCGACCATGCCGCGCGAATGCAGAGCATTCGAAAGCTCGAAAAAGAATTCCAACGCCCTATCGCCGTTTTAATGGACTTACAAGGTCCAAAGCTCCGTGTTGGCGTATTTGACGATGGCCCCGTTGAGCTCCAGGAGGGCGATAGCTTTACCCTCGACCTGGACAAAACAAGCGGCAATAGTCAGCGCGTGAATCTGCCTCACCCTGAAATTTTTGCGGTACTGCGTCCAGGCGCAGAGCTACTTCTGGACGACGGCAAAATTCGACTGCGGGTACAGAAATGCGACAAGACACAAGCTCAGACCGAAGTGATAGTTGGCGGCAAACTGTCAGACCGCAAAGGTGTCAACGTACCCGATTGCGTGCTGCCCATTTCTCCTCTGACAGAGAAAGATCGTGTAGACCTTGAGTTTGGCCTATCCATCGGTGCCGACTGGGTAGCCCTATCTTTTGTACAGACTCCTGAAGATGTAGAAGAAGCACTACGGCTCGTCAATGGTCGAGCAAAAGTGCTCTCAAAACTTGAGAAACCGGCCGCCATCACTCACTTGAGCAAAATCGTCGAGCTGTCCGATGCTGTGATGGTGGCCCGTGGCGATTTGGGTGTAGAACTGCCCCCAGAGCAGGTGCCCGCGATTCAAAAGCGCATAGTTCGCAATTGCCGCATGTACGGCAAGCCGGTAGTCATCGCTACTCAGATGCTCGAATCGATGATTCAAGCGCCCACCCCAACACGCGCTGAGACCACTGATATTGCAACGGCGGTTTACGATGGCGTAGACGCCGTGATGCTGTCTGTAGAGACAGCCGCGGGCAAATACCCGCAAGAGGCCGTGTCGATGATGAACCGCATCATTGAGACTGTCGAGCA
>JBMYWE010000406.1:0-271 GCA_049607125.1 Granulosicoccaceae bacterium
ACTGAAACCTATCGACGATGAGGCAGCGCTCGACGCTCTCAATCGCTCTGTTATCGGTGAGGTTAGGCCGTGATTCGTTGGTGCGCGCAACATCCCACAGCTGCCAACTTGTTGATGATCGTGCTAATGGTGGCGGGTCTGTTGGCCTTGCCGCAGCTCAAGCGCGAGACTTTCCCCGAGTTCAGCAGCGGCATGGTCCGTGTGAGTGTCAGTTGGCCGGGCGCTTCAGCGGAGGATGCCGAAGAAGCTCTGTGTCTGCGTTTGGAGGATG
>JBMYWE010000406.1:281-2878 GCA_049607125.1 Granulosicoccaceae bacterium
AGGCACCGCCATCGCCGATGTGGAGATGGACGACGGCGCGGATATGGCGCGCTTTCTCGACGACGTGAAGAGCGAAGTGGAGGCCGTTCGCAACTTCCCTGCAGAAGCAGAAGACCCCGTGGTGGTCGAGATCAACCGCACCGATATGGTCGCGAAAATAGCTATCACTGGCCCAATGTCTGATCGAGACTTGAAAGCCTACGCAGAACAATTAAAAGCTCGATTAAAACGACAGCCACAAGTATCGCTGGTCAGCGTTGAAGGATTTTCTGACCACCAGTTTCGTATTGATGTGTCTGAGCAGGCGCTGCGTGCCTACGGCCTGAGCCTCACTTCGCTTGCCTCAACACTTAAAAACCAAGGTGTCAGCCTACCAGCGGGTAGTCTTGAGGGAGGCAGTCGTGAGTGGCTGGTGCGTTTTACTGACGAGCGCAGCAGTGTGAACGGATTGGCTGATTTGGTGGTGCTCAGCAATGACAGCGGCGCCGAATTGCGCCTGGGTGATGTTGCACACGTGACCGATCGCTTCGAGCAAGCTGAAACGCGCACCGAGTACCAAGGGCGGCGTGCTGCTTTACTGTCGGTGAGTAAGAACAAGTCAGAAGACACACTCACCGTCATGGCAGAAGTAGAGAAGTTTCTCGCGCAAGAAGCCGCCGTTGCTCCCGCGGGTGTCGAGATCGCTATTACACAAGATATGTCTTCGATTGTCAGCGACCGGTTGAACATGCTGCTCAAAAATGGTGCGCAGGGTCTGGTGTTGGTGTTCGTGGTGATGGCTTTATTTTTTCGTATGCGCTTTGCTTTTTGGGTGACCATGGGTCTGCCGGTTTCATTTCTAGCGGGCATGATGGGCATGGTACTGATGGGCATGTCGATCAACATGATTACGCTGGTGGCCCTGCTGGTAGCGCTCGGTCTGTTGATGGATGACGCGATAGTGATCGCCGAAAATATTGCCGCCAATCTAGCCAAAGGCAAGTCTGCCATGCAGGCGGCCATCGACGGCACGACCGAAGTGATGCCAGGTGTTATATCTTCCTTCGTCACCACGGTGTGCGTATTTTTGCCGTTGTCGTATTTGGCCGGGGATATGGGCAAGGTGCTGGGCGTGTTGCCAATAGCGCTCTTGTCAGTGTTGAGTGTGAGTTTGGTTGAAGCCTTCTTTATCCTGCCATCCCACTTGGGCCACTCACTGGCGCAGGTGGACCTGAAAAATCAGAGCCGATTCAGGCATCGCTTCGATGGGTTGGTCGAGCATTTCCGAGAGCGATGGGTTGGCCGAGCGGTTGATGCCGCCATCCGCAACCGCTATGTGTTTTTGGGTGTTGTTTTGGCGCTGATGCTGGCCAGTGTCGGCATGGTGGCCGGAGCGAAGCTCAAATTCATAGGTTTTCCCAGCGTGGAAGGCGACAACCTGCAAGCCCGCGTGCTACTGCCACAGGGGACTCCCTTGTGGCAAACCCAGCAAGTGGTCGAACAAGTACTCTCTGGCAGTCGGATGCTGAACGAGCAATATCAACCGCAGCAGCCCGACGGTCAAAACCTAGTGCAGGCGACCACGGTGCAATACGGGGTCAATAGTGATAGCAACGAGAGCGGCGCGCACCTGGCCACGGTGAGCTTGGACCTTCTCTCTGCCGAGTTGCGCAGCGGTGATATGAATAGTTTTATCGCGAGTTGGCGCGAAAGTGTGGGTGATCTACCCGATGTGATTGCACTGACCTATGCGGAGCCATCGTTGGGTCCGGCAGGTAAAGCGGTCGATATCCGCTTGCAAGGAGACGACTTGAGCGAGCTCAAGCAAGTGGCTGACGCACTGCGACTGGAGCTCTCGAGCTTTGTTGGTGTTCGCAACATCAGCGACGATCTGCGATCAGGCAAGCCGGAACTGCGGCTCAAGCTCAAAGACGGTGCATTCGCTCTTGGTGTCAGTGCCAACACTGTCGCTGCTGAACTGCGCGCTGCGCTGTCGGGCACCACCGTACAAGAAGTGCAGCAGGGCGTAGAGACCTACGAGATTGACCTGCGCTATGCTGCCGATGGACGTGATCAACTGGCAGACTTGGAGAGCTTTCGGGTCACGCTGACCGATGGCAGCCAAGTGCCACTGTTGGAATTGGTCGATGTGGAACAGGGCCGAGGTTGGGCTCGGATCAATCGGGTAGACGGTGTGCGCACCATTGCGGTTAAAGCTGATGTGGATACACGAATTGGCAATGCCTCACAAATTGTGAGCACTGTTCAATCTCAGTTTTTACCGTCGTTACTCGAGCAATACCCCAGTGTCACTGTGCGTCAGGAAGGAGAGTCCAAGGAGTCAGCTGCGACTTTGCAATCTCTGTTGCGGGCGCTTGTCATCGGCCTCGGCGGCATTTTTGTACTGCTGGCTTTTCAGTTTCGAAACTACGCTCAGCCAGTGACCGTCATGGCAATAATTCCCTTGGGCTTTATCGGCGTGGTTTGGGGACATTTGCTGATGGGACTCAATCTCAGCATGCCGAGCATGATGGGTTTTGTGTCTTTGGCTGGTATTGCCGTCAATGACTCCATTTTGTTGATGGAGTTCGTCAAAAAGGAAATGCGTGCCGGCCTCA
>JBMYWE010000407.1:0-2862 GCA_049607125.1 Granulosicoccaceae bacterium
TTGTACGAGCAGTTTTTGGTTCACCAGGACTGGATAGACAGCTGACCCCTAACTCGGCCAAGAACTGCTAGATCACGCAGGATTTTGGGTTTCTAGATTTTTCAAAGAAATGCTGGCGCGAGACTTTGCTCAACAACTAAATCGAAACAGCATGCTCCTAACGACGCCGCCCAAACTGCGCGTCCCGAAAAGCTTCGCGGCGGGCTCATAGTGGGTAATAAAAGTTCTCGTGAAAGAGGGTTTTCTGGGTTTGGCACTCAGGTACCTATAGGAAAAGATACCGTCTAAGAGATAGTTTAAGACCCCACACTGAATATATTAGGGCTGCTTTGGAAATCTATAGTGGCTTAACGGCCTCACTGTTTGACTGAAAAGTCAGAGCCTTAGAAGAGGCTAGCCTCTTCTAGGACAGCAATTTCGAGCTAATGCCATGAAATCTTGAACAACTCTAGTGCTATTTCACCGGCTTTTGAGAAAACACCAAATGTACGGCGGCAAGACAATATCCGCTAGGTCAACTTGCCATACAGTCACAGGCAAACTAGTCGCCTGTGGTAATATTGACGGTTGAATTTGTGCGTCTACTCAGTGCGCACCCCAACCTATCAGTTTAAAGACGGAGACACAGCCGTGTCAGATTTGCCCAGCATCGAGCGCTATCAGCACCACTTAGACATCACCGGACGCTGGTGCCAGCGAAGTGCAGACAAGGGAAAAGGCGGCTCTTGCGCCCACTTTAGTCCGTTTTTGGGGTGGTCCAACCCCTACCCCGAAACTACTGGCTATCTCATTCCTACGCTGATCAAACTAGCCAAGCACTTTGACGATGATAGCTATCGCCAAACGGCCAATGACTTGGGTAAATGGCTGCTCTCTATCCAAAACGACAACGGCTCCTGGCACGGTGGCCTACACCCTGCCAAAAAACCCGGCGGCTCAGTGTTTAACACCGGCCAGATTCTCAAAGGTATGGCCGCGCTCTATCGCGATAACCATGAGCAGTGCTGGCTTGAAGCTGGTAGTCGCGGTGCCCAGTGGTTGGCCGACGATGTCAGCGCGAGCGGCCTCTGGCCCGCAGGTGATTACCAAGCAGAATCGACTCCCTCGTACTACACCCACGTCGCGTGGCCGATGCTAGAGATATGGAAGCTCAACAACGAAGATTCCGTGCGTCGCGCTGCCGAGCGCTACTTGGACAAGATGCTCACGCGAATCAAAGACAACGGTGTCGTGTCACACTGGGGATTCAAGGACAACGGTCCAGCCTTCACCCATACAATTGCCTATACCATCCGCGGCTTTCAAGAATCTGCCCGCTTGATCGACGACTACGACCGCTACGCCGCACCAATGGAGCCTGCACTAGAGGTTGTCTATCGCAAGAGCGAGCTCAGCAACGGAAGACTGGCTGGCTCCTTTGATGAAAACTGGCATGCCACCGGCGATTACGTCTGCCTGACCGGCAACGCCCAGCTCGCAATTTGTCTGCTGCTCATGGAACAACACAAGCCCGACCTGCGCTTGGTCAATGCCGCGGCTAAACTCGTCGACTTTGTCGCCAAAGTTCAGCGACAGTCCACACCAATTGATGGGGTCAACGGCGCTGTGGCGGGCTCCTACCCACTGTGGGGCAAATACATGATTGGCCGCTACCCCAATTGGGCCGCCAAGTACTTTGCCGACGCTCTGTTGATGATGCAGGAACGCGTCAATGCAGAGCACAAAAAGCTGAGCAGTGGCACCGCATGAAACTAGCGATTACCGCGGGTTTCGATAAATCCCTACCTGCTCTGCTGATGGCCGATCGCCTGCGCGCCGACGGCCACAGTATCGGGGCAGTGATCGTCGTCACTCCCTATAGCATCAAACGCGTGCGCGAAATGCTACTCAGCCGAGGCGTATCCGGCATCAAAAAAGCTATGCGCAAAATGCTCAAAGGCGTGGAGAGCAATGACGCGACAGGCCCGAATCCGCTGCACTCTCTAAAGCAAGAACAGCAACTCACCACGAGTTCGCTCAAAGCTTGGTGCGCGGAATATGGCGTGAGTTATCACGTAGTCAAAAGTATCAATGACCAGACGGCTGTGAACGCCGTGCGTGATGCCAAAGCCGAGATGCTCGTCTACGGTGGAGGTGGCATATTACGCAAAGCCCTGATCGAGGCAGTGGATGGCAAAGTGATTAATCCACACGCCGGCCCCTTGCCTGAAATCCGCGGCATGAATGCTATCGAATGGGCCACTCTGCTCGGTGAACGTCAGACCGTCACGGTGCACCTCATCGACACGGGCATAGATACAGGGCGCTTGATCGGCGAGCGCGCTGTGCCAGTGGTTGCCGGGGACGGCATAGACACACTGCGCGCCAAGGCAGTCGCAACCGGTGTATGCGCCTTAACCGACACCCTCAAACACATTGCCAAGCCCTCAGACATCGGCACTCAAGACAACCCTGGCTCAAGCGCTGGCCGACAGTGTTACCCCATGAGTCAAGCCTTGTCCGAGTTGCTGGCGACGAAGTTAAAACAACCCTAAGCTGAGCCCTACATGGCTGGCAAGAACTCGAAGCAACTCACGCTTGTGACCCAACCGGTTCTAACCCTCTCTCCCAAGAGCAGCTCGATCCCTGAGTCTTAACACACCATGAATGTAAAAAAACTGCAGCTGCTCTACCACTCCATGCGCTACACGCGCCCACACCAGCTAATTAACCGGTTGGCACTACAGCTCAAGCGCAAAACACTGGTTCGGATAGCCTCCCCAGCGATGATCGAGCGCACCGCCATGGCCGATCACAACGATCTAGCGGTGAGCAGCAGCCCACCGGTGGCGCCACTTGCGCCACGAGATTATTTGGTTAAAA
>JBMYWE010000408.1:0-2853 GCA_049607125.1 Granulosicoccaceae bacterium
TTACTCACGCTCTTGCCCAGCCATCAAAGAACCTTGAAAGCTCGCTGCGAACCTCAATCCGAAACTCACCCCGCTCAGGTCGGGTCAGCCTGTCAACACCGTGTAATTTCCTCAGCCTGCGAATAGCGTCCATTGTCAGTCCGGTGCGCTCCTGTATATCCCTGTCCTTGACTTTCGCCACACGGAAATCCCAGTCAATACAGTCCTTGAATGCAGCGGCTGTTTCCGTATCCAGGCGAATCTCACCGTCACTGTATTCCTTCGTCCACTTGGTTATGGCGGCCCTTGATAGCCCATAATCACTGCCAATCTCCGGGGCTGTTTTCTTGCCGCGCAGGTATTCACGCACCCGCGCCTTTTTGAAATCTTCTGAGTAATTACCGTTTCGCATTTCTGTATTTCTCCTGAAAATCTTCCGTCCTTCTGCACTTCTCGCAGACCTCAAATAATCGTCCATCAGGCCACATCACCAGCGCGTCAATGAACGCCACGCGGCACTTGGTGCAAATGAAGTGAGTCACCGGAGCTTGCGACCGGCGAGCCTTTCCATATCGGCCCATGCTTTCTCCGCATTCGCTTTGTCAAAAACTGGTTTGTCCGGTGCCGGCAAGTACGTCGATGGTCGTGGTGCCTGAGAATGAATAACCTCGACCAACTGCCCGATGCTGGGCGGGAAGTTTGGGTGCCTCTCAATTGCCTGCTCTGCGGCTCGCATAACCTGGTCGGCACTAAACCTCGATAGCTTCTGTTGCCAGACAGGGATGGCGTCCGCCTTGTGCGCCCACTGATGGCCATAGGCGGCCTGCAATGTGGCGAACAAAACGCCAATGTCATTGGTTTGCAGCATTTCTTAAATCCTCCGCGAGTTCTTCTGCGTATGTGGGTTTGCGCGCGGTTGACTTGGCAGGCAGACTTGTCACCGGAGACAGTTCATCGTCCCAGCGCTCCTGATTTAGATAAGTGGTTGGGTCGGGTATAAACCCAGCTAGCCACTGCCCGTCACTGCGCAATCTGGTCTGCACGTCAGCAATCAAATCGTCAGCTTTCGCATCCAGTCGTTTGTTTCGCCAAATGCCAAGCGCGGTTTTCTTTTTTCGCTTTTTTGGATACGCCAGCCAGAAATCAGGAAAGCGAGCGGTCAAGGTCACTTGACCTTTCTTTTCTTCAGGAATCAGAGAATCAGGAATCAGAGAATCAGCCGGGCTGGCTTCGGTATTTACTCGGCTAGCACCGTGCGAGTCTGGTGCTGGTATGGTGCTTTCCTTTTCTTTTACGTGTGGATTCTGGTGTTTAGACCATGCTGGTATGGCAATATAACGAACCGAATCAACAACATAACGGACTATCAGTTCTTCGCGCTCTAGCGCCGACAGCATAGGGTCAACATCCCAGTTATCGGCTGGAAAGACCTGCATTTTGACCTTCTTTGGACGGTCTTCTAGGCGTCCTTCACGGTCCGCCATGAGCCAAAGACCTATGAACAAAAGTCGTGTTTGAGGGTCAAGTTCGACCAACCTTTCGTTTTGAAAGAACCCTGGTTTAATGTTTCTCGCTCTCACTCGAGATCCCCCTTGATCTTTCTCCAGCACACACCGCAGAAGTATTTAAAGCACTGGTACTCACTCCGATGGTTCTTGGCGAGCGCAATGTCCATTGCCTCGATTACCTCGCCCACACCAAGATCATTGACGAATCGCTGTATGCTTCCGAACCACTCCCGACGAATAGAAATATCCTCGTCATCGACCCCGTTGTAATGCGCGTAGAAGATGCGCACGACACTCCAGCAGTCGGCCTCTACCCGCTCACGTTTGGCGGCCATGACTTCCGCATACCCACGAATCTGCTCTTCACGCTCAGCGGTTTCTGCTGCCTTCTCATTTAGGGATTGGGGTATGTCCGATAACTGCCGCGCGCCCTCGCCCAAGTTGCAGTTCGAACATGAAGTAACCAGGTTTCCCTCGTCGTTCGTGCCGCCCTCTGCTACTGGAATGATGTGGTCAACATGCAGGATCGCGGCAGGAGGGTGAGCGCCACAGTATTGGCAGACGAATGCGTCCCGCTTGAATACCTCGAATCGTGTCTTGACGCTAAGCGCCTTACGCTTGTGTTTTGTCTTTGCCATCGCGTCCTTTCTCCGTTAGCGACTCATCGTCTGCTTGTTCTTCCTTCGCTCTCTTGCGAGCGCCCCAGTCAATGGCGTCGAAGTTTTTGTCGAACGCCTTCCGGTCTTTCGTCCTGTCGCGGCTGCCCTTACCCATTCGACATATCCGCCAAACGTGTCGATTCAATCGACATCATTCACACTCCATAGGCCGCCCAAACTCATTGCGGCAGGTCAGCGAGGCTTCCCGCGCCTCTTTGATTTCGCTGTGCTTTTGCACTAAATCGCTGAGCCAATCACCCGCGCTAAACACCAGCATGAGCGCAGTAAACGTGAGTGCGAATTGCAGATATTTGTTATTTAATTTCATAATTAATTTATGTAGTTATGTAAAATAGGGGAAAAGCTCCCAAGCATTCGCTTGAAATCTTTATGAGTGGTACGCATATTCCGTAACCCCCAAAAAAAGGGCCACCCCGAAGGGCAGCCCAACAAAACGCCAATCTCGGGGGGAAGAAAAAGGCGAAAAGTTCATACGAAAAGGTCATCTATGGAACAAGAAAAAACACGCGCCAATTTTCGAGCCAGCGATATTGAGAAATCGCCAAGACCGCTCTTTTCTATTTGGGAGACTCTTGATTGGGAGCAACCCAGCTTTTCGGCTAGGTCGGCTTGCGTCCAACCTTGCGCTCGACGCCACTTCCGTATGTGATTGTCCATATGTCAAATATAACTACAATTGCTATTGA
>JBMYWE010000409.1:0-2849 GCA_049607125.1 Granulosicoccaceae bacterium
CCAACTGGCGAAATGGGCTGTGCAGCACTGAGGTTAGTAACCGTCACCCTGAATGATGCCTCCTCAACCGGATTATTGGCGTTGTTGTCATTATCGTCGCTACAAGCGGTGAGCAGGGCCGCCGCTAACACGCCTACCCAGACCTTGTTCGGTTTCACATGTATCTGCATGACTGCACCCTCTATTGTGAGACTTCAACGGTAATGCGAGCCACAGGGTTGAGCCAGCGGTGAACGCGACTATCCAAATCACTGGCTCCACCCGCGGCATTGGTATCGCCCAACGCCCCCGGATGAATATGAACCGTACTTGTTGTAGCCGCCGCGACACCGGTACCACCGGAACCCGCCATACCGCCTGGATCTGCTGGAATACCTGCCTGACCAGGCGCACCCGCACCCGGCACTAGTCGCTCGTCATTGGCCTCAGTACCAGCATCGTAACCATTGGCATAATAGGTGTGCGTCCCCTGCGTGAGCGCAATAGAATCAAGCCCGACAAAGCCGTCATTGGTCGGCAACAACATCGCGACTACCGAGAGACTTGGTGTAGCGCTGAGGTCCACATCGGACAATACGGCAGTGGCGCTGTTGGCAGGTGCAAGCAGACCACCCGCTGGGTTAGCGACAATCGCTGCGCCCACGGCGGTCAAGTCCGTGTTTAACCCGTCGATACTGCCGCCTTCCGCCATCATCTGCAGGCTTGCAGACGCTGACGTTCCCACTTCAAACAAATCAGCGCTCGATGCGTGAGCCGCTACCATAAGCGGTGTAAAGTGGATGCCCTGTGTGAGGTTATCAATGGTTACCGTCACTGTTTCGGCGTAGCTCGCTGTGCTGCTCAATGCTGCCAGCAGCGATAGGGGTAAAATGCTTTTCATCGACATGATCTTATCCAGTATTTGATTAGAAACAACACAAACAATCCGACTTGAAGACTCTTTGAGTTAATATTGCAAGGTCGTTTCTTGAAACATGTATTTCAACCTTGTGGGCAAAATACTATTAGCTAAAATACAGATAATCACCTCGTGTTCACTACGTACGTGATTTTACCAACAGTGTTTCTACATGCTATTTGTAGCTTTTCGTTCACATAAGCCTAAGTATGTACAGGGATCTACGTAGTGACAAACACGTACCTGAAGTGAGCTTAGCAAAGCAAATCTAGCTGCGCGAAGGAAGAACATATTGTGGAAATATTTAACCAATACCTAATTAACAGCCAACTTTTTCCTTTTAAGCAGAAAAACAAATGATGCGATAAACACGCTGGTCTGTAAAAAAGTAGTAACTATGAGGCTTTGGTATCAATGACTACGCGTTTAAAACTGGCACTCCCTCTCTCGTGCCGGCTGATACAAAGCAAGCAACGATGGCGGGCATCACCAAGGTACGGCTAGTCTGTTTAGGGCAAGCGATACTCAAAAAACGCGACAGAGGAATCGTCTGTTTCTTGCTCGACAAACCCGAGCTTGAGCAAGAGCTTCGACGAAGCCAGGTTATCTCTCGCCACACCGCCAATCAGCTTCTTCCAATCGGGTTGCTCAGCAGCGTATTCCAAGAAACCGCGCAACAACTCGCTGGCCAGGCCCTTCCCCCAGTACATCTCACCGAGCAAATAGCCTATGTGGGTTTGTCCTTCTTCTCCTTCATACGCAAAGACAAAACCGATAACTCCCTTCGGCTCAGACAGTTCAACCCTATATAACCGACTCTCTGACAACATAAGAACAAGCCACAGCCTTGCTTCTGACTCGCTGTTTACATTATGGAAATTGGGCGGCAGATGTTCTACAACAGCCGGAGTAAATAACAGGGGAATACAAGAGATCAACCCTTCATCGTCTTGTGAGGCCGAAATTTTTGTGATCTCACTGACGCCTAGCCGTGCTGTCTTAAAATCGCTGTCCATTGTTTTATTGATCCTATCGAGCGGTAAAAGTCGCCATTAAATTGCACCCACCTCAGCGGGCTAAAGGGTCGAGCACAAGGCGATCGGGGAAAATAAACTGGTGTTTCTTATGGAAAAGAAGGATATCAATATGAACTGCCCTTGCCAAAACCTAAGTTTTCACTCGAGCGAGCAACACCAGCAGCAGCGGGCGTACGGTGTATTCGCTCGGCAACCGAAGGGAGCGTATTGAGTGCTCTGGTTAACCTCTTTTTTCATCGCGCGCCTTTCTAGCTGCAAGCACCATCTTCAAAGTTGATCGACATGAAGAGCAAAATTTTGCTTTGCCAATTGATAGATTCTCATAAGCCAGCTCTTCAATCTTGCGGAAACCAGCACTGCCTACACCGACCAAACTCCCCTTAGGCAGGCCCCAATATTCCGGATCGTACGAAGAGAAGTCGGCCTCACAGAAATTGCAAAGCGTGAGTATCGAGCCATAAACCTCGAAGGATCCATATGTATGTTGTTTATTTAAAAAGTGCTCAATCTCGATATCATCCCAACCGCAGTCATCGCAAGGGGCTACGTCGATAACGTCCAGCTCCTCGCCACACTCAGAACACTGTTCGATCAATTTACTCATCCACTAGCTGGATACAACGCCAGCAGCAGCGGGCACACTGTACGCGCGTCCGGCTACCGAAGGGAGCGAACTGACTGCTCTGGTTATGTCGTCTAATTCTTGTGTTTATCATTGAGCTGTTTCACTGCCAATTTGTGGAGATAGTCTCGATCACCGTTGAACCCCGCTCGCAAGAAATATTCTTCAGCCTTATCTAGATCTTGCTTCACTCCAAGGCCTTTACTATAGATTTCTCCGAGGCACTCACAAGACATCTCGGAAGCCCAGTCTTCGCAGTAATGTAGCGAATTCTCTAGTTGCCTAACAGCCA
>JBMYWE010000410.1:0-2845 GCA_049607125.1 Granulosicoccaceae bacterium
GCAGGGCGAGTGTATCGTCTAGACCAATGTGCAACCCCAAAGAGGTGTAGTCCCCGTTGCGCAGCTTTATTACGCCTGGGATACGGATGAAATCGACGCGGGCTTTGAAATCAAATTGACCAATGATCGGTGAGCCAGACAGGATGAGTACGGAAACACCTTTATAGGCGTCCACCAGAGCATGTGCAATCGTACGGCAACGACGCAGGTGACCAAGACCAAAAGAGTCATGGCTGTAAATCAGAATGCGGCAGCCGTCGAGCTTTGCTGTTGCGTTGAGGTCGTTCATTCAGATCCTGTCTGGGAGTTAGCGCATCAATTGCTATGTGAATCACTGTAGGGGTCGGCTGCGTCGCGCAGGCCATCGCCCAAGAAGTTAAATGCTAGCACTACACAAATCACGGGAATGGCTGGAACCATCAGCCACGGATAGATAGCAACGATATTGAAATTTTGTGCTTCGTTAAGCAAGACGCCCCAACTGGTCACCGGAGGGCGTAAACCTAAGCCCAAAAAGGACAGGGCTGTCTCGCCTAGTATCATGGCGGGTACCGAAAGTGAGGCTGAAGCCACTAGGTGACTAAAGAAGCCTGGCAGCAGGTGTTTGCCGATAACGCGTTTGGGTTTAGCCCCCATGTAGACAGCGGCTGTGGCGAAATCCTCTTCTCGCAGCGAGATAAGTTTGGAGCGCACCGCACGCGCCAGACCTGTCCAGTCGAGAAAAGCGAGAATGGTGCTCACCCCAAAAAATATCCACAGAGGGCTCCAGGTAATAGGCAGTATGGCGGACAGGGCCATCCACAAGGGGAGCTCAGGGATAGAGCGGATCACCTCAGTGATGCGTTGAATCAGGTTGTCTATCCAGCCTCCGAAGTATCCCGCGAGGCAGCCTAGGGTTATGCCTAGGGCGAAGCTGAGTAAGACGCCGACCAGTCCGATGGTCATGGAGATGCGCATACCGTAGAGCATGCGAGATAGTTGGTCGCGACCCAGTCTGTCGGTGCCGAGCAGAAATAACTTGCCGCCGTCTTCCACACCTATCAAGTGAATATTGGTGGGGATCAGACCAAGAAATTTGTAGGGGTCACCGCGATGAAAAAACTCTATGGCATATGTTCTTGCGGTGTCTTCGCTGTAGTTGCGGTGCAGACGAACCATGTCCAGTTCGTAGTCCCATCCATAGACAAAAGGCCCTTTAAAATTTCCTTCTTGATCAAAAAAGTGAACCGGTTGTGGAGGCGAGTAAATGTGGTCGGTGTGGCGTGTGGGCAGCGAGTAGGGTGCTAAAAACTCCACCAGCGGAATGCTAGCGTAGAGCGCGATAATGAACATAGCGCTGTAGAGCGCGAGTTTGTGCTGTTTGAACTGCCACCACATGCGCTTCCATTGAGAGGCCTGGTGGTAGTCTTTTGCCCGTTCGTCGGGAGCGTCTACGGCACCCGGGTTGTAAACCTTGTCGCTCACCCAGTGCTGGTTGGGGTCAATAGACTGGCTCATTTGCTCGCCCCCTGAAAGCGTATTCGAGGATCAACCAGAAACAACAGCAAATCGGAAATCAGCATGCCAATGACGGTGAGGATGGCGAGGAACATTAGAAAGGAGCCCGCCATATACATATCTTGACTCTGCAGCGCTGAGAGCAGCAGTGGTCCAGTGGTGGGCAGCGATAGGACAACGGCGACGATCTCTGCGCCAGACACCACACTTGGCAAGAGGCTGCCTATGTCGGCGACAAAAAAGTTGAGTGCCATGCGCAGCGGGTATTTGGTGAGGTTTTTAATTTCGCTCAAGCCCTTGGCTCTAGCGGTGAGTACGTAGGGTTTGTGCAACTCATCAAGCAAGTTGGCGCGCAACCGACGAATCATCGCAGCGGTGCCCGAGGTGCCGATCACCACCATCGGGATCCACAGGTGCTCAAGTACTGATTTAAATTTGGCCCAGCTCCAAGGCTGGTCTAAGTATTGAGGATCCATCAGGCCGCCGATACTCGTGCCAAACCATCGGTTGGCGGCGTAGAGCATGACCAGAGCCATTAAAAAGTTGGGAATCGCCAGGCCGAGAAAACCCAGAAATGTCAGGCCGTAGTCGCCCCAGCTGTATTTGTGGGTGGCTGAGTAGATGCCGATAGGAAAGGCGATAAGCCAAGTAAAGAGAATGGTAAAAAACGACAACAAAATAGTCAGCCACAGGCGATCGCCCATAATCTCGGCCACGGGGCGCTCGTATTCAAACGAGTAGCCGTAGTCACCTTGTACAAAACCTGTGATCCAGAGGAAATACTGTGTCGGTAGGGGCTTGTCTAGGCCGTACTCTGCACGCAGCTCCTGAATTTTTTGCGGATCGATGCTCTCACCTTGGCTTTCAAGCTCGGCGATATAAGTTTCGAGGTAGTCACCGGGTGGCAACTGAATGATGACGAATATCAGCACACTGATCGCCAGCAAGGTGGGGATCATGGTGAGTATTCGGGTGATCAGGTAACGGATCACGAGCCTTCCTCCGGCGCCAGCCAAAAGGTGTCAAATCGATGCACGCCGAAAAATGCACCTGGGTCCCAGTTGTAGACTGCTTTCTCCGGCAGATTGCGAAGCCTTGGGTTAGCGACCACTGGTTGCAAGGTGCTATTGATCAGTCCAATGGAATACACTTGGTCGGCGTGGATCTGCAGCATTTCACGCCAGATGTCTCGGCGCTCTTCGCTGGTCTTGCTCATGGTCCATTGTTCGTTCAGGGCAACGAGGTTTTGTACCGCTGGAATGTCCGGGGCATCACCTTCGCCGGTTTCTGCATAGCGCCCCCAAGCGGGCCACTGCAGCTGGTCTTGTCGCGTGGGTGCCAGTGCGTC
>JBMYWE010000411.1:0-2842 GCA_049607125.1 Granulosicoccaceae bacterium
CTTCGACGTCAGCGGTAATCATCTCTATACGAGATTTGGCTTCTTCACCGGCCGTGCGGTCAACAGACGCAATGCGGATCATGCCATCGTCTTCGATATCGATAGAGGCACCGGTCTCTTCGGTGATGGAACGGATAACCGCTCCGCCTTTACCAATAACCGCTGCAATCTTTTCGGGGTCGATTTTAATCGAGAGATAACGTGGTGCGAAGTCAGACAATTCCGTACGCGGCGTGTCGATGCACTGATTCATGGCTTCGAGAATGTGCAAACGACCCGCTTTGGCTTGATCCAGCGCCTTCTCCATGATCTCGCGAGTGATGCCTTGAATCTTGATATCCATCTGCAGCGCAGTAATACCTTCAGCAGCACCGGCTACTTTGAAGTCCATGTCGCCGAGATGATCTTCATCGCCGAGGATGTCAGAGAGAACAGCGTAGTTGTCGCCTTCCTTGACCAGGCCCATAGCAATACCCGCAACAGGCGCTTTAATAGGCACACCGGCGTCCATCAATGCGAGCGATGAGCCACACACGGAAGCCATCGAGCTTGAACCGTTGGATTCGGTGATTTCCGACACCAGACGAACGGTGTAAGGGAAGTCGTCGACGTTTGGCATACAAGCAGCGACGCCGCGCTTGGCCAGTTTGCCGTGGCCGATTTCGCGACGCTTGGGAGAACCCATAAAGCCCGCTTCACCCACACAATAAGGAGGGAAATTGTAGTGCAGCAGGAAGTTTTCTTTGTACTCGCCAGTGAGCGCGTCAATAATTTGTGCGTCGCGTGCAGTACCGAGCGTACAAGTGACGATAGCTTGCGTCTCGCCTCGAGTAAACAAAGACGAGCCGTGGGTACGCTTCAGCATGCCAACGCTCATTTCCAAGTTGCGCACTGAATCGTGGGCACGGCCGTCTATGCGGGGCTCACCTGCCACTACACGGCTACGTACGATGCCTTTTTCTAGGGCAGAAAATGCACCTTGTACATCTTCGGCACTATAGCCTTCTTCACCATCCGCAGCAGCAACCGCCTCAACTGCTTGTGCGCGCAAGGCACTAACCTTGTCCTGACGCTCCATTTTGTCAACGGTGCGATAGGCTTCACCCAGTCCAGCTTCCACCACAGCGGCAACTTTCTGAGCCAGCGTTTCATCCTTCTCAGGAGCACTCCACTCCCAGCGCGGGTTGCCTGCTTCAGCAACCAATTCTTTAATGGCGCTGATGGCAACTTGCAGCTGCTCATGGCCATACATCACGGCACCCAGCATGACGTCTTCTGACAGTAGGTTCGCTTCTGATTCCACCATCAGGACTGCGTCTTCAGTGCCAGCGACGCTGAGCAACAGGTCGGAGGTCTCAAGCGCTGTTTTGGATGGGTTGAGGATGTACTCACCGTTGGCGTAGCCCACTCGAGCAGCACCGATAGGGCCGTCGAAAGGGATACCAGAGAGTGACACTGCAGCGGAAGCGGCCAACATTGCCAGCACTTCGGTCCCGATTTCAGCGTCTACAGACATCACCGTGATGATGACCTGCACTTCGTTCTTGAAGCCCTTGGGGAACAAGGGGCGCAACGGACGGTCGATCAAACGCGCGATCAGGGTTTCATCTTCGGAGGGGCGTGCCTCGCGCTTGAAGAAACCGCCCGGCACTTTACCGGCGGCATAGTATTTTCTTGGTAGTTGATCGTGAGCGGGAAGAAGTCCTGCCCTGGTTTGGCCTCCTTGCGACCAACCACAGTAGCCAGCATTTGCGTATCGCCCATGCTGGCCAATACTGCTGCAGAGGCCTGACGGGCAATAACACCCGTCTCGAGAGTGACTTCATGGTCACCGTAAGTAAAGCTCTTGGTATGTTTTGCCACGTCAGTTATCTCTGCTGGCCGCTTAGCGGCGTAGGCCCAGTCGTTCAATCAATGTCTGATAGCGTCCCAGATCTTTCTTCTTCAGGTAATCCAGCAATTTGCGACGCTGGTTGACCATACGCAGCAGGCCTTGGCGCGAGTGGTGGTCGTGCTTGTGCTGCTTGAAGTGATCGGTGAGGTGCGTAATGCGTCCGGACAACAGTGCAACCTGAACCTCTGGGGACCCCGTGTCCGAGGAGTCACGCCTAAAATCGGCAACTATTTGAGCTTTTTGCTCAGCGGAAAGACAAGACATTGATATATTTACCTTAAAAAAATAGCCACACCCGTCATTGGATGTAGCAGTTGGATAGCCTCTAGTCACAAGTGCACACATAAAAAGCCGTGATCAATTGAGATAAAAGCGGTTTACTAAACCATTCCACTATAACAGATTTCTGTCTGTTTCACACTTGAAACCAAGTTTTCTGACAGAAAGATTGGACTCTGCGCCTCGTCCTGAACACGCTTCCTAAACCACCTTGTAATACTTGACGCTATAACGGGCAGGCCTCTTGCTACCCCTATCTCCGATCGCAGTCGAAAAGTCGCGTATCGAACTGGCAGTGGCCCGAAAAGGGTCAAAGATGCCACCAACATTTGTGACATTTTTAAGACTTTCCCGCGCCTTGAGCGCCAGCAACACACGTCGGAGGCGGTATATCCACCGTGACAATCGAGTCCTCAATTCTCTTCGTAGTCAGCGAAGTCGCGCCCATCATCCGCACTGGCGGTCTTGCCGATGTGGCCAACGGTCTCCCGCGCGCGCTCCACAGCGCCGGCCATCCAACGCACCTGGCTGTGCCCGCCTACCCTGAGATTCTCGACGGGTTGCAGCGCTGCCACCCGGTGGCCGAGCTCAAACTCCCGCGGGGAGAGGTGCGCGTCTTCAGCGGGCTAATGCCCGATAGCGACGTGCCCGTGCTGGCGATCGACCACG
>JBMYWE010000412.1:0-2840 GCA_049607125.1 Granulosicoccaceae bacterium
TGGGTGTCTACTTCAACCATGGCCCCGTCGAAGTAGATATTTTCTTGGGGCAACCAATCCAATCGGGCACCGGTCAAGGCAATCTGCTGAGCTACCGTCGCCCTATCGCCTGCCGAGCGGTAAAACTGCGTCGCTCCCGGGGTTGTCACTAAGGCAGCGCTCTTGGCACTGGCATCAATACGCACTTGCAAGTCATCGCCGCCGACCACACCGGCAGGTGGATGCACCAGATACACATGACAGACTTCGCCCTCTGGGTAAAAGGGGCGCTGCACACGCAATGGCCCCGCGTGAGAGTGCTTTAACACAGTACGCTGCTCCAACCGACGGAAGCGCAATGCCAATTCAGCGCGCCACCCCGCCACATTTGAAGCCGCCTGATCCGGTGAGGGCGGTGCAACACCTGTCTGGGCAAGCGGCATGTTATTGATCTCTGCCCCCACGGTCTGAGCGTTTTCCGGCGGTGCGCCACAGTGCCCACAGGGCGAGTGGCACGAGCACAAACCACAGGTGCTCAAAGCTATGCGCTAACCCGTGGCTAGGGCTGGAGTGTGCTTGCGCCTGTTGCGCCACAAGCAGCATGGCAGCCAGTGAACTTATCGAAAATAGTTTTTCCATGGGGCTCTCCTTTACACGGTCAGATATTGATCTATCAATTGCTCGTCGAGTGCTAGCATTTCGCCACTGGCGACACCTCGGCCTCGATCAAGAATAAAAAACTGGTCGGCCACCTTCCTGGCAAAAGGAAGCTTCTGCTCAACCAAAATAACGGTTAGCTGATGCTCTTCAACCAAGCGGCGAACGATGTTGCCGATGTCCTGAACAATGCTCGGTTGGATTCCCTCGGTGGGCTCGTCGAGAATGAGCAGTGAGGGCTCAAGCATCATCGCGCGGGCTATCGCCAGCTGCTGTTGCTGGCCTCCTGAAAGGTCCCCACCTCGACGGCTCTGCATATCTTTGAGCACGGGAAACAAATCATAGATATGAGCAGGGACACCGCTTTTATTGCTACTGCGGGTGGCGTACAGCCCCGTATGTAAATTCTCCAGCACAGTTAGCTGAGGGAATATCTGCCGCCCCTGTGGTACATAGGCTAAACCTGACGCCGCACGCTTCTCGGCGGGCTGACGGCTCAAGTCCTGCTCGCCCACCAGTATCTGCCCAGATTCAGCTGGCTCCAGCCCCATCAAACACTGCATCAGTGTCGTCTTGCCGACACCGTTGCGCCCCATCACACAGGTGCACTGACCTGTTTTTGCCTCGAAACTGACATCCCATAAAGTATGGCTCTGCCCGTAGTAGTGGTTGAGCTCGTCCGTTTTCAACATGGCTTACTCTCCCAAGTACACGCGCCGAACCTCGGCATTGTTTTGAACAGCATCCATTGAACCCTCGGCCAGCACCGAACCCTGATGCAACACCGTCACCTTGTTGGCGATAGATCGAACAAAGTCCATATCGTGCTCAACCACGACGACGGTGTGCTCGCCAGCCAGGCTCTTCAACAACTCTCCTGTGCGATCCATCTCTTGGTGAGTCATGCCGGCTACTGGCTCGTCAATCAGCAACAGTTTGGGTTTTTGCATCAGCAACATGCCTATCTCCAACCACTGTTTCTGGCCGTGCGATAGCTGCCCTGCCCGTTGTTTGGCCGACTCCTGCAAGCCAATTGTCTCGAGAACCGAGTTGATATTGTCTCGTTGATCACCCGACAAAGAAGCCCTGAATGCATCCCATACCCCGCGCGGACCCGCCATAGAAAGCTCAAGGTTTTCAAACACCGTCAGGGCTTCAAATACCGTGGGCCGCTGAAACTTTCGACCGATGCCAGCGTTAGCTATTTGCGGCTCATCCATCTCGAGCAAGTTCATCGATTGGCCAAACCACACTTGCCCAGAGTCAGGGCTTGTCTTGCCGGTGATGATATCCATCATGGTGGTCTTGCCCGCCCCGTTGGGCCCGATAATGCAACGCAACTCTCCGGCATCCACGTAGAGGTTTAGATCGTTGATGGCCTTGAAACCATCAAAGCTGACGTTCAGTTGCTCGACGTACAAGATAGTGCTGTGTGAGGTATCAAGCGTGGGCAGACCACGCGGCATCAAAAAACCAAACACCTGATCGCGACGCATGCCGTCGCGTACCCGCTCTAGTGCCCTCATGATGCACGCCTCCGCTTAAACAAAGACACCAAGCCTTGTGGCAAGTACAAAGTCACCAGAACGAATAATGCCCCCAACACGAACAACCAACTGTCGGGCATGACGCCGGTCAGCACTGTTTTGCCATAGTTGACAAAAACAGCACCCAACACCGCGCCGTAGAGTGTTCCCCTTCCGCCGACGGCTACCCATATAACCAATTCAATGGAGTTGAGCGGCGAGAACTCACCGGGGTTGATAATGCCCACTTGCGGGACATACAGCGCGCCAGCAATACCGGCCAGCGCCGCAGACACTACAAACACCCACAACTTGACGCTGTCGACATCGTAGCCAATAAAGCGCACGCGGCTTTCTTCGTCTCGCACGGCACAACTCAATCGACCCAATCGCGAGCTCATCATCCAGCGACAGAGGACGTAGGTCAGAGCCAAGGCCAGCGCACTGAGTGAAAACAGTGCTATTCGCGTGGTGTCTTCGCGCAGACTAAAGCCCGCGATATCTTTAAAGTCGGTCAGTCCGTTGTTGCCACCAAAGCCCATTTCGTTGCGAAAAAAAGCCAGCATCAAGGCGTAGGTCATGGCCTGTGTGATTATGGACAAATACACGCCCGTCACGCGACTGCGAAAAGCCAGTGCCCCAACAACAAAAGCCAAGACCGACGGTGCCAGCACGACC
>JBMYWE010000413.1:0-2840 GCA_049607125.1 Granulosicoccaceae bacterium
CACTGATGAATACCTGTGATTTATCAGGCTATGTATCACCACGCTTGAGCCATTGTGCACCAACGCGCCAACAGGGTCGTATTGCACCGCCGGACGGCATTGGATTAGGCGTATCCCCCGACATTGACGCACTGGGCAATACCTTCTGTGTGATTGACTAGCACTAGAGTCACAGCCAAATCCGCACTTTTTTAATCTGCACGAGATCCAAATTATGAATAACAATAACCAAAACTCGTCATTCGGCGCCGACGGCCCAACCAACGCAACCGAAGGGAATGACCGCAAACTACTTTTTTTATCGTCCGGTAGTGCTGATCAAAATACCATTCACCAACTCCGAGGAGCCGACTGGCAAGTCTCGGTGGTGGAAACCATCAGTGCAGCCGAAGATATTCTGGATACGGATGTTTTCCACGTCGCCGTAGCCTCTATAGACGGAGTTTCCAGCGAAAGCATGGAAAAGCTGGGTAAACTGTTCGCCCGCCAGACAATCTACTGGATTGCCATTACACCGGCGAGCATGCGCGGTGACCCCGCGCTGAGCAATTTGATTTCCATGCATTGCCACGATTTCCACACCCATCCCGTCGACACACGTCAACTGGTGGGTACAGTCGGGCACGCGCACGGCATGGCAATGCTGCGCCCACAGATTCAAAACTCAGCACTGGTCAAGACAGACGCAGTGACACTAATCGGCGCCAGCGAACCGATGCGTAATGTGGTGAACACACTGTACCGAGCCGCTCGGGTTAACGCGCCCACGATGATCCTCGGCGAACCTGGCACCGGTAAAAGCACCGCCGCTCGCGCTATACACGAACTCTCAGAAGAGGTGGGACACGATTTTGTCACCATCGACTGCTCGATGATTGCGGCCGACCAAGTCGTTGTGGAGTTATTCGGTCAAGAGCGTATTACCGATGATGGCGTGAGACAGGTGACCAAAGTGGGCGGCATCGAAACGGCTCGTGATGGCACGCTACACATCGCTAACGTACATCTGATGCAGGCTGATTTGCAGATGCAGATGGTGCGGTTTCTAGAAACGGGATCCTTTCAGCGAGTGGATTCCACTGCACGTATCGACGCTAACCCTCGGCTGGTGCTGTCCACTGACCAGGACATGGAAGCGCTAATCCAAGACAAACAATTCCGAGAAGACCTCTACTATCGCATGCGTGTCCTCTGTGTTGAGCTACCCCCGCTGCGCGAGCGTATAGGAGACCTCGAGCAACTGGCCGAACACTTTTTCGAGCGCTGCTCCTCTGAGCGCCGCAGCCGTGTCAAAGGCTTCTCTCACGCAGCTCAAACTGCCATGCACCGCTACAACTGGCCCGGCAATCTGCAGGAACTGCTCAATCGTGTTCGCCGCGCATTGATCATGGCTGACTCCAACCTAATTCAAGCCTCCGATCTGGGCCTTGAAGATCTCGAAGTTGGCAATGGCGTGATCAGTTTGGAAAAGGCGCGCAAACAAGCGGAAGGCGATTACATTCGCACAGCTCTCAATCGCAACTACCACAACGTGACTGAGACAGCACAGCAACTGGGCGTGTCTCGCGTCACGCTGTATCGATTGATGAAAAAATACCAGATCGATATTGGCACGGAGCGCCGCCGCGACGGCAGCGAGGCCTAATTCTGGCAGAGGCGGTGAATTTTCACCGCCTTTTTTTTTGGCTTTTTCAGTCAAAAGCGTCGCATAGGCGTCCAATTTCACTCGTAATAGCGTCCACCCCCTTCCCCACACGACTGAAACCACTACCATCGTCTTCGAAGAAGATTATCGATTCTGCCCAAGTAGACGGCAAACTCGTATAATCTGACCAGTAATTCAAATCAATATAGGATGAGGTGAACGTGGAACGCGAATCTATGGAGTTTGACGTTGTCATCGTCGGCGCTGGACCAGCCGGTCTTTCCGCCGCTTGCAAAATCAA
Organism: Granulosicoccaceae bacterium; assembly: GCA_049607125.1. Classification (GTDB taxonomy): domain Bacteria; phylum Pseudomonadota; class Gammaproteobacteria; order CALCKW01; family CALCKW01; genus CALCKW01. Next base: position 1,947 of record JBMYWE010000413.1, read on the forward strand.
GCAACTAGCGCAAGAGAACAACCGAGAAGTCAGTGTTGTCGTTTTGGAGAAAGGCTCTGAAGTCGGCGCCCATATTCTCTCAGGCGCGGTGCTAGAGCCCACGGCCCTGAACGAGCTTTTCCCCGACTGGCAGGAGCGTGGAGCGCCGCTCAACACGGCTGTCACGGAAGACCAAGTGTACTTTCTCACCGGAGCCGAGAAATCCTTCAAAACGCCGAACTGGATGGTGCCTAAGCCCATGCATAACCACGGCAACTACATCGTTAGCTTGGGCAATGTCTGTCGCTGGCTGGGAGAGCAAGCCGAAGCGTTGGAAGTCGAAATCTTCCCGGGTTTCGCCGCTGCTGAAATTCTCTACAACGAAGACGGCAGCATCAAAGGTGTCGCCACGGGAGACATGGGCCGTGGCCGAGACGGCGAACCTAAAGATGGCTTCGAGCCAGGCATGGAGTTGCACGCCAAATACACCTTGTTCGCCGAAGGCTGTCGTGGACACCTAGGTAAAGAACTGATTGCCAAGTTCAACCTCAACGAGGGCAAAACGCCGCAACATTATGGCATCGGCATTAAAGAGCTCTGGGAGGTTCCCGCAGACCAGCACAAACCAGGTATGGTTTTGCATGGCGCGGGCTGGCCCCTAGCGGACAACGGTGCGGCGGGCGGTTTTTTTCTCTACCACCTCGAAGACAACCTAGTCTCGGTTGGCTTGGTGACAGCGCTGAGCTACGAAAACCCACACCTGAGCCCCTTTGACGAATTTCAGCGCATGAAACACCACCCGGTGTTTGCAGATACACTGAAACACGGTAAACGCATAGCTTATGGCGCACGGGCCATCGCAAAAGGCGGTTTGAACTCATTACCTAAAATGACGTTTCCAGGTGGTGTGTTAGT
>JBMYWE010000414.1:0-209 GCA_049607125.1 Granulosicoccaceae bacterium
GGGAGCGGTGTAATGTCATTAGCCGATATTCTCAATGTGTTTGACGCGGCGCTCAGGGTGTCGACTCCGCTTATATTTTGTGCCATGGCTGGTATATTTTCCGAGCGCTCTGGCATTATTGATATTAGCCTTGAGGGAAAACTGTTGGCATCAGCCTTTGCGGCAGCTTGTGTTGCTGCTGTGACCGGTTCTCCGATGCTTGCACTGCT
>JBMYWE010000414.1:219-2839 GCA_049607125.1 Granulosicoccaceae bacterium
GCGATGCTAGTGGCCGTTTGTCTTTCCTTGTTACATGGAGTGGCTTGTATCAATTATCGAGGCAACCAAGTGGTTAGCGGGTTGGCTATCAATATACTGGTGTCGGGTTTAACCGTGGTGCTGGGCATAGCTTGGTTTAGGCAAGGAGGGCAGACGCCGAGTTTGTCGTCGGACGCGCGATTTATGCCACTTGAGTTGCCAGGTGCCGCAGCACTGGCTGATGTGCCGGTGTTGGGTCCGCTCTATAGCGGTGTTATCAGCGGGCATAATATCTTGGTGTACGTCGCTTTTGTCGCTGTCGCATTTACCGCTTGGGTAGTGTATCGCACTCGATTCGGCCTGCGTTTGCGTGCGGTGGGTGAGAACCCCCAGGCGGTGGACACCGCCGGTATTTCCGTGGCGTGGATGCGGTATAGAGCCATCATTGTTTGTGGTGCCCTGTGCGGTATTGGTGGCACTTACCTCGCCATTGCCCAAAACGCGGGTTTCTCACGCGAGATGAGCGCGGGCCAAGGTTATATTGCGCTGGCGGCGATGGTGTTTGGCAACTGGCGACCAGGCAAGGCTCTGATGGCCTGTCTGCTCTTTGGCTTGCTCGACGCGGTGGCCATTCGCTTGCAAGGCGTTCCCTTGCCGCTCGTTGGGCAGGTGCCAGTCCAGCTGATTCAGTCTTTGCCCTTTGTGCTTACTGTCGTGCTGCTGGCCGGCTTTTTTGGTCGATCAATTGCCCCCAAAGCAATAGGTCAGCCCTATAGCAAGGATCGATAGATGTCCGAACTCATCAGCTCAAATCAAAAGCAACAGCTCATTCAGGCCGCCACGGAAGTGCGTCTCAGGGCCTATGCCCCGTATTCGCAGTTTCTCGTTGGAGCAGCATTGCTGGCAGAAGACGGGCAAGTATATAGCGGCTGCAATGTGGAGAATGCTGCGTATCCAGAGGGCACCTGTGCGGAGGCGGGCGCTATCGCAGCCATGATCGCGGGCGGTGCTCGAAAGATAGTGGCTATAGCAGTCGTCGGGTCAGGTGAGAGGCTTATCAGCCCTTGTGGAGGCTGCCGACAAAAGATTGCAGAATTCTCCGGCGAGCTGACTCCTGTGCTGCTTTCAAGTGTCGTTTGCGCTGATACAGCTACCTATACCATCGGTGAGCTATTGCCTGAGAGCTTTTTGCTCTAATTTTCTATAAAACGGGCGTTGTGTCCCCTCGAGCAGGTGTGTTGTGGAAACGGACTTACTCGGCATTATCTCTAGCTATTCTTGTTTTTGTTGCAATTGTTTTAGAAATCTACAGCTCTTCTGGCGTCGGGTCGCCATGAGAAGTGTTGTTTTTATGCAAAAGGCAAGTGTCTTGGTGATGGGGTGTCTTTTATTTCCTCTCTAACTCGTTGATTTTTAAATTCCTGACTAAAAAAACAACAAATTGTTGTAAAAAAGTTGCGCGATTGAAATTATGCGTCTAAAGTCTTTTTACGTTGGGCAAGAGAAGACCCCTAAGGGGCCGCCCACGAGTACACAGCTTTAGAAATTAAGATCTTTACTGGGGATACCTCAAAATGAAAAAAGTACTACTTTCAGTCGCTGTAGCAACAATCGTTGCAGCTCCTATGGCCCAAGCGGGTTCTTCACTCACTGGTTCTTTGCGTTACGGTTTTGCTTACACTGATAACGGTGATGGCGCAGATGCGCAGATGACTCTGCAGAACTTTGGTTCACGTATCAAAATGGCTGGCGATTCCGATCTCGGCAATGGCATGACTGGCTACGGAAACCTTGAGCTCCGCTTGAACAACGAGCGCGACAATGCCGACGATGCAACTGGCGGGATCGGAAACCGTATTTACCGTGTTGGTTTGAAAGGTAGCTTCGGTGACATCTCTTTCGGTCTTCAGGATACTGCTTTTGATATCGCTAACCCAGACCGCACTTGGTGGAACGGTGGCGCTGGCCTTATGGGCAAGCGCAACGAAAAGAACGGCGCTCTGCGCTACAGCAAGAGCTTCGGTGATGTAGAGCTGCGCGCTGGAGCTCAGATGGTTTCCGATGCTGATGCAGATGTTGCTGATATCTTCGACATCGGTGTGAAGTACGCTGCCAACAACATCACTTTGGCCGCTGCTATTCAAAATGATGCTGCTTCTGAAGGTACTGCTACTGCTATTTCTGGTGGCTACAACTTCGGCGCCGGTGACTTTACTGTCACTTACGGTATCGAAGACGAAGACTTCAACGGTGGTGTTGAAGAGACTGGCTTGAGTGTTCAAGTTGGATTCGGCGACTTCTACGGCTGGTACGGCCAGACTGAAGAAGACACTGATGGCGCTGCAACTCCAAGCAGCATCGGTGTAGGCTACACCCAGTCACTCGGTCCACAGACTACTATGTGGTACGAGTTGTTCCAGAACGACGCTGACGATGATACCGATGCAGATATGGCTCTGAACGCCGTACTGAAAGTCGACTTCTAAGTCGTATTTATCGAATTGCACCGCGCAGCTCGGCTGCGGGTGATGAGATAAGAAAAGCCTTCACTGGTTGCCAGTGGAGGCTTTTTGTTTTTAGGGCTGTTTTTTTTGGCTCCAGCGAATCAAGAGCACAACGGGATAAGGCCCCATCATCAGAA
>JBMYWE010000415.1:0-2836 GCA_049607125.1 Granulosicoccaceae bacterium
GTCGAGGCAGCTCACAGCAACGGAGTGCGTCGAATGCAGGTGCACCACAGCACCCGCTTTGGGACGCTGCTTGTACACGCATTGGTGCAGAAACGACTCTTTACTCGGTGCATCGCCGTCCAAAAGATTGCCCGCCTCGTCCAGTAACGATATTCGCGCTGGGTCAATGTTGCCCATGGTCGAGCCGGTGGGGGTCATCAACCAGCCGCCGTCTACTTTGAGGCTGATGTTGCCCGAGGAGCCAAAGGTGAGGCCTCGGTCGAAAATCGATTTGGCCAGTCGCGCGATCTCCTCGCGTTCGGTGCTATGGGCCTGTTTGTTGATCTGGCTCATGGCAGCACCTGAAAGGCGCGATCAAAAAAATCTTCGCCGCCAAAGTTACCGGATTTGAGCGCGATGGCCAGCGGGTCGGCTTCAATGGTTTGAGTCCAGGGGACACCGGGGCAAATTTCGCCACAGATTTGTAAGGCCTGAACCCCGAGGGCGGAGACCACCGCACCCGATGTCTCGCCGCCAGCGACGATAAACTTGCGCGTACCGGCAGCGCGGGCAGCGACAGCGATAGCGCTGAGGCAGCCCTCCAGCATGGCACCGGCTTTTTCTGCACCGTATTTTTGCTGATTGCGGCGTACTTGCTCCGGGTCGCCAGAGCCATACACCAGTGCAGGGGAGTCTTCAGGTAGGGAACTGAGCCAGTCGATAATCTCGGCGGCCAGATGGTTGTTGTCTGCGATCTCGTCTAGCGTGAGTTGACGGCAGGGCCAGCGCTCGGTCACGGCGGCAATCTGGCCGCGTGTGGCGGTGGAGGCGCTGCCAGCCAGTGCCAATTTCCGCCCTTGCAATTTTGGCATTCCGGCCGCGACGGGGGCGTCCAACAGGCCGGCGCGGCGGAAGTTGTCGGGCAGACCACGCGCAATGCCTGAGGCCCCGGTAACGAGCCGATGCGCCTGTAGCGCGTGGCCAATGGCACGCAGCTCGTCGACACTAGTGGCATCGGCGACAATGTAGTTTGCGCCCTCTAGCGCCAACTGCTCTAGAGCGGCTTGGATAGCTTGGCTGCCCGATTGCACCGTTTCGAGCACGAGCTTTTCAACTTTGCCTTTGCTTTGTGCCTGCATCAAGCGCTGTAAATCGCTGTCACGCATCGGGGTGAGCGGGTGGTCGCGCATGGGGCTATCGGCCAAGGCTAGCCCGTTGACGTAGAGCACGCCGCCACGCACCTCGCGTCCGTTTTCTGGGAAGGCGGGGCACACCACCGATACAGGGCTGTCGAGCTCGGCCTGCAGGGCGTCGGCAACTGGGCCAATGTTGCCCTTGTCGGTGCTGTCAAAAGTTGAGCAGACCTTGAAAATGATTTGTTGCGCGCCGTGCTCGCGCAGCCAGCGGGTTGCGGTTAGCGATTCCTGTACCGCCTCGGCGGTAGGCGCGGTGCGCGATTTGAGTGCGATGACAACGGCTTGTGCTTGACCGAGGTCTATCTGGCCCCGTGGCAAGCCGGTGAGCTGAACCACCCGCATGCCCTCTTTGACCAACGTGCTGCACAAGTCGGTGGCGCCGGTGAAGTCATCGGCTACAGCGCCCAGTAATATGCTCATGATAAAAATTTCCCGACGGTTTGGGTGATGGCCTGACAGCCCATGTCGCCACCAAACTCCATGGGGCGCAGTTGATTGGCACTAAACCCCGCTTCAACAGCAAACTCGATGGCGGTGGCCGCTTGCGCATAGCGTTGGTCGTCGTGCTGCTCAGCCAAGTAATCGAGCATAAGAGCGCCACTGAGTATTGCCGCCAGCGGGTTGGCCTTGTCTTGGCCCATGATATCAGGCGCGGAGCCGTGTGCGGGTTGGAACAAGGCGTTGTCATCACCCACTTCGGCACAAGCAGCCATGCCCATGCCCCCCACCAATCCACCCGCCAGATCGGAGAGGATATCGCCAAACATATTTTCCATCACCATAACGTCGAAGTCCCAGGGCTTGCGAACCAAATCGAGCGCTTGTGCGTCCACGTAGTTGTAGCCTGTTTCAATGTCGGGGTAGTGCTCGGCCACCTCGTCGTATATTTTGCGGAAAAACGCCATAGAGGCAAACACATTGGCTTTGTCGACGCAGGTGAGTCGACCGGGTTTGCCTCTGAGTTTGCGCTTTTGTGCCAGTTTAAAGCCAAAGTGATGTAATTTTTCGGTGGTATCGCGGGTGATGCGCAGCGTCTCTCGCACCTCGCTGTCACCCACAATCTGAGCTCGGCCATGGGCGGCGGCGGAATAAAACAAACCTTCGGTCGACTCGCGCAGAATGATCATGTCTAGCTCTGCAGCGCGCGAATCCGCTAAGCGTTGTGGCGCATTGGGATAGGCTTTTACCGGTCGGACGCCGGCATACAAACCGAGGCGATCGCGCAGTCGCAGGTGAGGGGAGATCTCGGTGCCATCCTGGTGGCGAATGGCGGGCAACCCAATGGCTCCCAGAAAGATGGCATCGGCATTTTCTGCTCGTTGCTCGCCGTCGGGCTCGATATCCAAGCCTGTTTGGTCGAAGTGACCGGCACCAGCGGATATCTCGTCGTATTGCAACTTGGGCGCCTGCGCGCTCTCTAGAGCGGCATTGACTATCTCTAGGGTGGCATTGGTCACTTCGACGCCAATGCCATCACCTTTGATAAGTGCAACGACGGGGCTTGATGCTTTGGCCATGGGCTTGTCTCTCAGATGTTAGCGGTGCGGTTGTTCGGGCAAAAGGGTGTCCGGCAATTATGCACAAAAACCACACTTTAACCAATATATTAATGGATTAAATAACGTATACATAAACATCTAATCCTGTTTTATCTCTCTAGC
>JBMYWE010000416.1:0-2828 GCA_049607125.1 Granulosicoccaceae bacterium
GTCGATTTCCGCAGTTCATTAATGCTTTACTAATTTCTATAGTTTATCGTTTTTGCTTCGCCACCAAATTGTATTAATACACGTGAGCTGCAAGTAATTTCGCAACTTTATTGGCATATCTCACTAAACTTTGGTGCTCTTGGGTTGGCATGTTGCTGAGCGTGTCGTCTAGGTGTTTTTCTTTTTTTAAAAAGCTCAGCTTTTTGGGTAAGTTTGGGAGTTGTATGATGCATAAGAAACCACTTTCATTAATCATAGGTGCATTGGCTTTAGCTGGCTGTGCCAACACAGGAGGAATAGAAAAAACGATTCGCTCAATGACAGAGAAAAGCCATGAGTCGGAAACTCATGCGCCAGTGTCGGATGAGACTGTAGCGCTGCAGCGGGAAGCCCTTGCAAAAAACACCCAAGGAAAGGGATTTGGCCCACAGGCGCCAAGAGATATTGGTTCTTACCCAGGCTCCAATACGCTGGCTTTCAATACGGCTCCGGCGTCGAAAAAAATGAATTTATGTAATATTCATTTTCATAAAAATGCGGAGCACAAAGGTGGAGAGTTTACCGAGTACGCTGGCAACGGAGACGGTCACGGATACCTGAGTGGGTACAAGTACAACGGTAGACTGAGCAGCGCAGAGTCGACACCAATAGAGGCTGAAGTTTGCTCCAGTGAGCACGGAGGTTTGTCTGTTGGCGACACAATTGAGGTTCACTATGTGCATTCAACGGCTGTCGTATCGCCGGGGCCAACCTTGGGCTCTTGCTTGAGTGATGCAATCAAAAACCCCCAGTTGAGGGTTGAAGCACAGGTATATGTGTTAGTTAATGACGATCAGGCCTTGAATTTCACGGAGCTTGCAAAGCACGGGGTGCAAAGCAATCGCCAGCAAGCGCTCAATATGCCTAGTAATCTTGGATCTCCGGTGCAGTATGCTGGTTCAACCACAGGCCCGGGATACAACGAAACAGGCTCGCCTTTTCAAGTGACTTGGAGTGTGCATCCGCGCGTTGCCAAGGTGGACATCAAAAGCGTTGGTCAGTGGTGCAAAGGCAATGTCTTTGATGAAGATCATGCCCACGGCGTGCGTAACCTTGTTAAAAACCCCGATTTGCTTTCTCCTATCAGCAGAAATTAGCAGCAGGTGTTCTAATGTTAGAAGCTCTTAGCGAGCTTCTAGCAGCGGCTTCAACTCAAGTCATCCGATTCGTCGGTGACCACTTGGCCGGTGATGCGACGCCAGATTATCGCTCCTGCCAATCCAAAACCGAAAAATATGCTCAACATGGCTAGAGCCAACCATTGTATCGAGTGATGTTGCCCCGCATTTACCCAGCCCTCTTGAATAAACAAGTAGAAAATGGCCGCGAACAAAATAGCAATAACAGAGGTGCCGAGCTTGCCAAATGTTTTCCAACTCGCGATGAGCAGTGAAAATATAACCAGCGCCGTGACTATGCCCGTCAAAACGACCCAAGCATCGCTCGGGTTGGGATGATTTCGAATCCAGTGGTAAATGGATTTGCCGCTCGGGTTGTAGGTACTTAAGACAATCGCGGCGGAAATGGCAATGCGAATCAGCAGGGCAACTAGGGGTGAGTTGTTCATGTTTAGGCTCAGAAAAGTGTTGTTCAGTTGATTATGGTTTATGGGGGCAATATGTGCGTGCAGCTTCGCTAATTTTTAGCGGCGAACCCGCAAGAAATTCACCAGCTCCGCCGTCGAACTGTCTTTGCTGTCAGTTGATTGCTCACCGAGCACCATGGGCAGTAGCTGGGTTGCCAACTCCTTGCCCAGCTCCACCCCCCACTGATCAAATGGGTTGATATCCCAAATAGCGGCTTCCACAAAGACGCGGTGTTCGTACAGCGCGATCAGCTTGCCCAGCGTCTCGGGCGTCAATTGCTCGTAGGCGATTGTCAATGAGGGGCGGTCGCCAGGAAATACCTTGTGTGGCAGCAGCTTGTCTATGTTGGCCTCTGTGTTGCCTTTGAGTGCGGCGCGCGCCTCGGCTTCGGTGCGGCCGTTCATCAAGGCTTCTGACTGGGCCAAGCAGTTGGCAATAAGCAGTGATTGGTGTTGCTGCAGTTTGGGTTCGTGGCTTTTAGCTGCGATCAAAAACTCGCAAGGCACCACCGTAGTCCCCTGGTGTATCAATTGATAAAAGGCATGTTGGCCGTTTGTACCTGGCTCGCCCCAGACTATGGGGCCAGTGTCCTGTGTCACCGGTTGGCCCTCGCGGGTGACGCGCTTGCCGTTGGACTCCATATCGAGCTGTTGCAGATACGCAGGAAAGCGGGCGAGTCGCTGGTCGTAGGGCAGTATCGCTCGGGACGCGTGTCCGAGTATGTTTCGGTTCCACACGCCCAGCAAACCGAGCAGCACCGGGGCGTTTTCCGCCAGGGGGGCTTGGCGAAAATGCTCGTCCATGGCGTGCGCTCCGGCCAAAAACTGGTCAAAGGTGTCGGCGCCCACAGCGATCATCACCGGCAGGCCTATCGCGCTCCACACCGAGTAGCGTCCACCCACCCAATCCCAAAAGCCAAAGACTCGAGATTCGTCGATTCCAAAAGCTTGTACTTTGTCGAGTGCGGTGGAGACAGCGGCGAAGTGTTGACCCACATGCTCCTCTCCCACATGTTGCGCCGCCCAGTCCCGCGCCGTATGAGCGTTGGTCATGGTTTCGATGGTGGTGAAGGTCTTTGAGGCCACGATAAACAGCGTGGTTTGGGCATTGAGGTGTTTGAGCGTGTCGGCAATGTGGGCGCTGTCGACGTTGGAGACGTAATGCAGGCGCGGGCCGTCGCAATAGGGGCCCAATGCGGCAGTC
>JBMYWE010000417.1:0-2824 GCA_049607125.1 Granulosicoccaceae bacterium
GCTGGGCGGCCAGCAGCTCACGCAATCGATTGGAGTACCGTTTGAACTCATCGATGGTCTGTTCACGGTCGGCCGCTATTTCTGTGATTTGCGCCTGTAAATGATCCATGGCGTTGTCGATGGTTTCTGCTTCATTGCTCAACTGCTCGGGTACTTTGAGTTTCTTGCGTTTGAAATGCTGGATGCGACCCAAATTGGTCTCTCGCTTTTCCGCTAGTCCGTCGAGGCGAGACTGCAGGTAGGCGATTGAATCATCCAGCGTAGCCAAGCGATCGTCGCGTGCCCTGTCCAAGCTCTTGAAGTTCGGGAATGACACTGCAAGCAAGCGATCGATACGCGCCAGCTCTTTTTCATTGCGCAGTTTCATGGCCATCTCTTGTGACATGCGGCTTGCTGCAATGCGCTCCTCACGGGTCAGCTCACGCTCTACAGTCTGTACCTTATGACCCTTTTTACTGAGAACGTCGTGGCCGTACTGTGTGTTCACAGGAGGCGGACGATCTCCGTAGTGCACTTTGCCGTTTTCGTCTGTCCATTTGTAGAGGCCGGCGACACACGGCGACAACGGCAGCAAACCCAGGCTCATGCCCAGCAGCGCAATTCTAATTATGTGCTTGCTTTGGTTGTGGATCATAGGTGCATTTTGCTTTTAGAATTTAGTGGGTTGAAAGCCAGTGTTCCCGTCATGCTCATTTCTTATCGGCGCTTAGGTGTTGCTCCTTAGTCCGGACTGTTGCGCATGGCGCTGCAGTAACACTCTCGAGCTCATTTGGGGTATAAGCGAGCAATTTATGTGCGCAAACGGAGTAAACCCCTCATTTTGTTTAACGAGGGGCTCGCGCAATCCGTCTGAGATTCAGAGTGCGAGATAGGCTAATAAAATCAAAGATTTAGTGAAGGAAGAGCTTATATGCCGTACTCATTGCGATAGTTTTCGACGGCGGGTAGGGCTGATTGGTGCGCCGGAGAGGATTGCAGGTAGGTAATTAAGTCCGCTAGCGTAGCGATGGTGATAACCGGAACCTGCCAGCGATCCTGCACTTCCTGAATGGCCGACTGCGCTCCCTGACCGCGCTCTTGGCGGTCCAGTGCCAACACCACACCCGCCAACTCGGCATCTTGCTCGTCAATAATCGCTTTGGATTCACGAATGGCGGTGCCAGCCGTGATCACATCGTCAACAATGAGTATCTTGCCCGTGAGCGAGGCACCGACCAAGGAGCCGCCTTCGCCATGCGCCTTGGCCTCTTTGCGATTAAAGCACCACGGCACATCACGCTGGTGTTGGGTGGCCAGAGCGGTGGCGGTGGCCGTGGCGAGGGGGATGCCCTTGTAGGCGGGACCAAACAGCATGTCGAATTCTACGCCCGATTGTTGAATGGCGTGGGCATACTGGCCGCCGAGCTGCGCCAGTGAAGCACCGCTATTAAATAAACCCGCATTGAAAAAGTAGGGGCTGACACGGCCTGATTTGAGGGTGAACTCGCCAAATTTCAGCACGCCGCACTGCAGTGCAAGATCAAAGAAGGATGATTGTTCGGTGGACATAGTAGGGCCTCTTAACTCAATACGAGCATGGTATCGTTAGCGCTCGATTAGAGCTATGCCTGCGGGGGAGTTCTCGGGGTAACTATTGGCCTATACGCCTTATTCGGTCTGCAGAACTTAACTTTTTTCTGTGCCCTACCAAGGTTTTTAAAGAAAACTTCATGGAGTCAACGTGCTGAGAATTATCACCGCCAACGTCAACGGTATCCGCTCGGCGGCGCGCAAAGGTTTTTTCGACTGGCTACCGCAGCAACAAGCCGATGTCATTTGTCTGCAAGAAGTTCGTGCGCAGCTCGATCAAATGGTTGACCCAGTCTTTGCGCCCAAGGGTTATCACTGCTATCACCATGTGGCGGAGAAGAAGGGCTACAGTGGCGTCTCAATCTATAGCAAGCGAGCGCCAGACAAAGTCATCAGCAAGCTCAAACACGACGTCATCGACGGCGAGGCGCGGTGGCTAGAAGCCCGCTTTGGTGACTTGAGCGTGGTGTCGGCGTATTTCCCCAGTGGCTCCTCGGGCGATGCTCGTCAAGCGGTGAAGATGGATTGTCTCGATCACATAGAAAAAGAGTTCACCCGTATGAAACGACGCCGACACAACACGATTGTGTGCGGCGACTGGAACATCGCTCACACAAAAGAGGACATCCGCAATTGGCGAGGTAACCAGAAGAACTCGGGTTTTCTACCCGAAGAGCGAGCGTGGTTGGACGGGCTTTTCCACCGCCAGAAGTTTGTCGACAGCTTTCGCGAGCTTGAGCAAGAAGAGCACAGCTACACTTGGTGGTCTAATCGAGGGCAAGCCTGGGCTAACAACGTGGGGTGGCGTTTGGATTACCAGGTAATGAACCCGCGGCTGCGCGGCAAAGTGCTGCGTACAGAAGTCTATAAAGACGAGCGCTTCTCTGACCATGCGCCCTATATCGTTGACTACGACCTTGAGGACCTGGGATGAGCGAGACACTCGAGCGCCTCAAGCAGAACTGGCGACCTGTGCTCACGCTGCTGGCGCTTGGGTTTTCGGCTGGGCTGCCCATATTGCTGATCTTTTCATCGCTGGCTCTGTGGCTGCGCGAAGCGGGGGTGTCCCGCTCGGCCGTCACCTACTTTAGCTGGGCCGCTCTGGGTTATAGCTTTAAGTTTGTCTGGGCCCCGCTAGTCGATCAGTTGCCTGTTCCCGCGCTCAGCGATCGCCTGGGCCGCCGAAGGGCTTGGTTGTTGGTCTCGCAGCTTATGGTCATTACCTCCATCGTGTTTATGGCGCTGACCGACCCCG
>JBMYWE010000418.1:0-2822 GCA_049607125.1 Granulosicoccaceae bacterium
AACAAAACATATGCAAAAGTTAACAGGTATTAATCTTATTTGGGAAAAAGATATAAAAGGAAAGATATCAATAACAGCACCTACTCCAATTACAGTTGGTGATGCATGGAAAGCTTACCTTGAAGTTCTTTCGGCCAATGGGTTTAGTTTCGGCAATTTAGAATGTACAAAACTCGTCGTTCGCCTCATCGAAATATAATTGGTACCCTGCCCAGACAAAAGCGCCGGTCTGTTGCCAAACACCAAAGCTTGCACTTCTCCTGTGCCGGCCCCTAGGACATCTGCAACCCAACCAGACTCCTTACGCTCGTCGGCATCACTGGCACTCGTCCAGATATCATGGCTGCGAAAATGTGAACGGTTGGGGTTTTCATAGCCAAGCCCCTGCACAATGGCGAGCTGAGATTCCTGCCAAGCGCCATGCAGCGGCGCCAACTCTGGGTGCAATGCGAAGCGCTCATCGAGCTTTATCAACTGATCCGTCTTCAGAGCGAGCTGTTGTCGCATCAACCTATAATTTTTGTCTGCAAAAGGCACTACTGTGTTCAGACCGTCATTGCCCCCTTGCAGCTCGATCAGCACTAGGTGTTTGGCTGGTGCTCTCGCGTCAGCCTCTAAAACTTGTCCTATCGATGCACCGGCTAGCAGCGTTAAAAAGCTTCTTCTGTCCATAGCAAACATTCCTACTTAAGCTGGTAATCAAGTTTTAGCTGTGAAGGGCTAGGTTCGGCGACGCCTATTTGGTATTGGTGCCGACGAGCTAGCCGGACGCTATTGATCCACTCTTTCCCTGCTGGCCAACCACCGACATCGGGTGGGTTAAATAAGTCCTGTCCCATTTCTGCTAAAGCGATCACCGCTTTTTTATAGTCATCCACCGGTTTGCCTGCGCTCAAATGGGTGCCAACCAACAACTCAACGGGCGATTTGACCAGCGTCATTCTATTTTCGCTGGCCCAAAATGCAGGGTGTTCGAACAAAGCTTGCAACAGAGGTTTTAATTCATAGTCATGGCGACGAAAAACAGCGGCCATCTCTGCCACGATTTTCTGATCGGGCAGCGGCGAAACAAATTCGGTCCATAGCCTTCTAACCAAATACTCAGATGCCTGTTTCTGGCGCAAGATGATATCAATCACTTGATCTGGGTGTAAGTTGCCACGGGTTCCCAAAAAAGTCTTTTCAGCATTGTCGTGCTGACCTCTACGAAAAAGGTATGTCCAACTAGCGCTATCTACACCCGCTCCCGTCATCGTACGAGCGAGTTCTTTAATATCGCCTTCGCTATAATTGCCTTCACCGAGGGTATAAAGTTCCAGCAGTTCTCTTGCGTAGTTTTCGTTGGGTTTTTTCTTCTTGTTTAGGTGGTTATCTAAGTACCATAGCAAGGCGGGATCTTGATTCATCGCTCTCAAAAGATGACGATAATTACCCAAGGCATGCTGGCGAAGTACAAGTTGTTGCTGCCAGCTCATAGCCGGGTTAGGCAACATATTTATCTCAGTGGTAAAAAAATTGTGCCAGAACAAAACCAAACGTTCAGCCACAGGCGAACGACCGGTTGCAATTTGATGAAACCACCAACGTTTCAGATCTTGGCGCTGCTCTCTTCTAAGCTTATTGCGTGCATTTTGGAATTTCCGCAAGGCATCTTTGGACAAAGGTAAGTTGGCAGGAATTTGGCCAAAGGTGTAGGCCAACCAGCCAGGGGGCGGTGCGTCAATTGTGGTATTTACAGACTCCAGCAACAACGCCACCGCTTGTTTGCGGTTTTTTCCATCTAGTTCTAGATTTGGGTGAGCAGCCAGACCGAATGACAGTCGACCCAACAAATGAGCTTTGTCCTGCGCTGTTACAGACCACGCACCCGACGAATAGCACACCGAAACGACAAGTATAAACTCGATAATCCTTTTAAACCGCAATCTCAACATGAACGATAGGAGGCCCTGTAATTAATGCCGTTACTTCGACATTCAAATTAAAAACTTATTCCAAAGCACAAATCGCTCCTGCACTCTCAAAACGAGCAAGTTCAACTCTTACAATTGGCGTACTCGTGCGCAAGTTTAGTCTTCTGGATCAGCCAAAATTCGCTCCACTGAGCTCAGCATACCCTGCAACATGTTTAGCTCTTGTTGATCAATCTCCGCCCTAGCGTACAAGTGCCTCAATTTTTTTTGCAGCTCACCCGGATGAGCTTGATTCACAAAGCCCGTCGAGCAATACACGGCCTGGAGTCGGTCGAAGTAATGATTCAACGAGGCAGCGCTGGGCATTATTCGCTGAACTTGTCGCTGTGGCTCCGCCTTCACCAAACCTGCCTGACGAACCTCATGACAAAGAATCTGTACCGCTGCAGCCAAATTGAGCGAAGAATAGTCTGGGTTCGCATCTATAGAGACGCGATGCGTTGCGTATTGCAAATCCGCATTGCTCAAGCCATGGCGCTCTGGGCCAAAGACCAAGGCGACTGGCCCTTCCTGAGCCACCTCAAGTAACCGTAGGCCACACTCACGTGAATCCAAGGTAGGCAGCTCATAACCGCGACTTCTGGCGCTGCAGGCGGCGACAACCGAGCAGTCAGACACAGCCTCTAGCAGGCTCCCGACGACAGTCACCCGCTCCAGCATATTAACCGCGCCCGCCGCCATGGTCTCGGCCTGCTCGTGCGGATAATCGACGGGGTTGACCAACACCAGCTCGGTCAACCCCATGGTTTTCATCGCGCGCGCGGCAGAACCGATATTGCCAGGATGTGAAGTGTTCATTAACACGATACGGATGTTATTTAATGGCTGCATTAATCCTATCTCGCTGAT
>JBMYWE010000419.1:0-2821 GCA_049607125.1 Granulosicoccaceae bacterium
ACCGCTCAGGCGCGTGTTATAAAGGCGCTTTCCACCCGCTTGAAGCTGCGCGCTATTATTCTGGATGGCTTCGATCCGCAACTTAATACTGGTGTGATCACTGTCTTCGGGTGTATCGGCCAGTTTGGCCCGGATGGGGTTTAGATCGTTATAAGCCATACAGGCGATTAAGGCTTGTTCATCCAACAGCGCTTGGCTTTTGAATCGGGCTTCGAAAAACTTTCCGGTGCACCCATCTTCTTTGTTGGCCTGACGAGCGGTGGGCTCGTTAAGCCGACGCATAAACCAGCTAATACTGGCTAAGCGCTTTCTCCATTCAGTAATAGACTCGTCTAGTCTGAGCTTCTCTGCATCGGAGAGCGGCTCTCTAGCGGAAAAACGCTGGCTGTAAAGGGTGCCGTCGTAGATTTGATGCCAGCGTCTTACCACCTCTTCATCGGACCACTTCATGGCACGATTTTGGTCAATATGTAGAACCTCGTGGTGATGGTTAGACATGATGGCGTAAGCGCAGATGTCGATAGCGAAGACGGTACCGAGAAACAATAAACGTTCTTCCAGTTCAGCGCGTCGGTACTCGTAGTTTTTGCCAGTTGAAGTATCCACACCGCAGAGAAAGGCACGCCGTACACAGCGAGAAACAACATGGTAGTAGGGTGTATCTTCGACAGCAATGAGAGCCTTACGTGGCGTGGGCATAGCGCTTCCTCCGAGTTGAAGCAGAACTCTACACTACTGAATTAAAACACAGGTGTCAAAAAGTGTGTGTCTGGTTGTGAACTTGTCTGGTTGTGAAAACAGTGACGTTTTAGATTTTATCCAGCTGGAAACCAAGCTCACGCTTCACATCGGCCGAAAGTCGAGGATATCTTCGAGTGACGAACCTTTGAAAACTATCTGCTCCATCTTGAAACTATATCAATACCACCGCCCCACCCCCTACCCGAGCAACCGCCTCAACCCATCCAACTGCAACTCCAAGCCAAACTCAAAGTCATTAACCCCCGTGTGCTCGCCACTGGCCACCAGCGTTGCCATGGCGTTTAAGTGGGGGTATTTGTCTGCGGGTATCATCGGCAAATACTGCGCGGCGGCCTCGGCGTAGGCTTCGGGTTGCACGGGGGAGTTGATTGCTTGCAGGGTGAAGCCGTAGATGTGGTTTTCAATGGCGTTCCAGGCGTGATCGGCCATGGGGTAGCTAAACCCAGCGCGCTGCAGGCAGCCGATGGTACTGTCTGCCCAGGCAAGCGAGGCGGGTCCGACTCGAATGCGAGACAACATCATCTCGGCGGCCCAAGGGTGCTTGCACAACACCTGATGGGCGGAGATGGCACTGGCGCGTATCGCTGATCTCCAATCGCCCTCAGTACCCGGCTGCTCGAATTCGCCCACCACGGCATCCAACAGCCCATCCAGTAAATCGTCTTTATTGGCCACGTGGTTGTAGAGAGACATGGCCTCTACCCCTATTGCCTGGGCGATTTTCCGCATCGATAGCGAGGCAGTACCTTGTCGATCGGCCAAGCGCATGGCCACTTTTAGCACTTTTTCCCGTGAAATGGGTTGACGAGATTTGCCCGAGGTTTTCTTGGAAGCGACCAAACGTTTGAACTCATGTTGACATACTTACACTGTAAGTATATTTTTAACATCAATCAACTTACAGTGTAAGTAATACGAGGCAAACACTATGAACAACTCCAACACCATGAAGGCAGCGATCTACCGTCAATATGGCGGGCCGGAACAGTTGTCGATTGAGCAACAGGTGCGCCCTACTCCGGGGCCCAACGAGTTATTAGTCCGCATTCATGCCTCGACGGTAAACCGCACCGATTGCGGTTTTTTGCGTGGCGAACCCTTTATTGTGCGGTTTTTCAGCGGCCTGCGTACCCCCCACTCCCCCGTGCTGGGGTGTGAGTTTGCCGGGGAGGTAATCGAGTGCGGTCAGGATGTTAGTGAGTATCAGGTGGGGGATCGTGTTGTCGGGTTTAAAGACGACGACTTCGGCTTTGGTGGGCACGCGCAATTTACCTGCATACCCGCCTCAGCGATGGTGAGCCGAATTCCGGAGCCATTTAGTTATGAGCAAGCTGCACCGGCACTAGAGGGCGCGCACTACGCACTGCACTATATTCGCGCGGCCAATGTGCAAGCCGGACACTCGGTTTTAGTCAACGGGGCAACGGGTGCAATCGGCTCAGCGGCCGTACAAATTGTTAAACACATGGGGGCACGAGTAGTCGCCGTGTGCGAGACAAAGCATATGCAAACCGTGCAGTCACTCGGTGCCGATGAGGTCATTGACTACACGCAGCAGAATTTCGAAACCCTCGATAAGCGGTTTGACTTTGTGTTTGATGCGGTGGGAAAAAGCACCTTTTTTAAGTGCCGCAGGCTGCTGCACAAACACGGCTGCTACGCCTCCAGCGAGCTTGGCCCTTGGTCCCAGAACCCGTTTTTGGCACTGTGGTCAAGGTGGTTTGGGAAGCGCAAAGTGCTGTTCCCCATTCCCGTCAATACAAAGCAAGATGCCGAGTATTTGTGCAATCTGATGGAACGAGGTCACTACACGCCTCTGCTAGATAGAAGCTACCGCTTAGATGATTTAGCAGAGGCCTATCGCTACGTAGAGACGGGCATGAAAACGGGCAATGTGGTGGTTAACATCGACTGAAAAAGGCTGCATCTAACTGAAGCTCGCCACCACACACCACACCTGAGCACAGCCGCGGTATGCGGCTGCTACAAACTAAAAAGTGTCCAGCTTTGGTAGGCTTTCGCGTCCTCGCTGCACTCTTGCAATGACAAGGGTCGCATC
>JBMYWE010000420.1:0-2812 GCA_049607125.1 Granulosicoccaceae bacterium
GGCCTCCGAGAAACTTGGTCAAGCTATGCACCACCACGTGCGCGCCTTGCTCGAGAGGTTTTTGTAAGTGCGGTGTGGACAATGTCGCATCCAGTACCAGTGGAATGCCGGCGGCCTCAGCGATTTTCGAGACTGCGGGAACGTCCAAAACCTCCATAGCTGGGTTGGATATTGTCTCGGCGAAGATTAATTTGGTGTTGTCTTGAATGGCATTGGCGAAGGCCTGTGGGTCGCGCGGGTCGACAA
Source organism: Granulosicoccaceae bacterium (assembly GCA_049607125.1). Taxonomy (GTDB): domain Bacteria; phylum Pseudomonadota; class Gammaproteobacteria; order CALCKW01; family CALCKW01; genus CALCKW01. Next base: position 247 of record JBMYWE010000420.1, read on the forward strand.
AGGTCGTGTGCACCCCAAAGCGTGGCAGCGTATAGCTGAGTAAATTGTGCGTGCCGCCGTATAGCGAACGTGAAGCAACAATGTGTGTTCCTTGCCCAGTGAGGGTAGACAACACTAGGTGGATGGCTGCCATGCCGCTGGCGGTTGCTACCGCAGCAACACCGCCTTCCAGCGCGGCAATGCGCTCTTCGATAACTCCGACCGTAGGATTAGATATACGTGAGTACACATGTCCAGCGCGCGCTGCATCAAAAAGCGAAGAGGCTTGATCGGCGTCATTGAATACAAACGAAGTGCTTTGATAGATCGGCGTGGCGCGGGCGCGCTGATCCTTGTCCGGCTTTTGTCCGGCGTGCAGTTGTAGGGTGTTGAAGCCGAAATATCGAGGGCCTGCCATCGTCTCTCCCGTGGTGCTTAGTTTGCGTTTGGCACTGTTATCAGAGTTGTTGCTTTGACCAGAATAGTCAAATTTAAGCGCCGAAAAGCGAGATTGTAAGCCTTTTGTGGTACACAGATCTCTCATTCGCATCTAAAATTATGTTTTTCCCACTTTACGGAACGACTGCACATGAAAACGTTTTACCAGCTCGCTTCGGCATTTGTCATCTGCATAGGCCTTTCAGCTTGTGGTGCCAATAGCATGTTTGAAGCAGAATCTATGGAGACGGCGAACGATTCCAGCGCCCAGATGAAGATGGCTGGCAAACAGGTAATACCCGAGGGATGCATCAGTTGGTTCGACGGCTGTAACAACTGCAAGGTTGGCGAAAATGGCGCGATGGCCTGTACAAAAATGGCTTGTAAATCCCAGACGGGTGAGCCCGCCTGTAGAGCATATGCTCCCGGTTTTGGAGGCGGAGCAGCGGTTGAAGCGAACCAGGAAGAGGCGCCAGCGCCAGACACCATGCCCGAGACGCAGCGCGACGTGACAGCCGAGGTTCCGGCCAATTGTAAAATTTGGTTTGACGGCTGCAACAGTTGTGTCGTGATGCGTGGAAAATTGCGAGGATGCACCAGTAAATCTTGCACGACCCAGGGCACGCCTAGTTGCACCAAAAGTAACTAGCATCATTTGCGGAAGGCTTTATATGGATCTTGCGATCAGCGTCGCATCGGGGCATTATGTTGCGCTAGCGCCATAGAGATATCTGGCGCTAGCCTATGGTCGGCTCAGGTTGGGCCATTGCTACTGCGCTTGGAAATGATGGCAAGCTAGAGGACCTAATTCATTGCAGCCCCTGAAAGTTCTGATCGTCGACGACGATGCTGATTTCGCTGAGAGTCTCGGAGACTTGGTTAGGTTCTATGGTCATGAGGTAGAGCTCGTGCACAGCGGAGAGGGCGCTCTCGCTGCTGTAGAAGCCTCCAGCTACAACATGATTTTCCTCGATATCCGTATGCCCGATCACAGCGGGCTGGATCTCTATCCCCGCCTCAAACAGATCAGCCCAGACTCCTGTATCGTTTTTGCTACGGCCTATATCGCCGATATGGATCGCAACGCCAGTCAGCAGGTTCGTTGGGCGGAGTTGCTCGAAAAGCCTAGGGGAATCAACAAGGTTGAAGAGTTGCTTGGTCGAGTCAACGGTGACCGAGCTGTGTTGATGCTCGGCGAACACGCCAATATGGCCAAGTTCAAGATGGCGCTCAATTATCGCGGACATCGGTTGATACATGCAGCCACCGTCAACGAAGCTGTCGAGACCTTGCTCAACGAAGAGGAAATCATAGTCTCTGCGGTGCTCGGTGGGTACCAGCAAGCAGACGGTGATATGTTGTCGCTGGTGACGCAACTACGAGAGCAGGGGCTCAGCTTTCCCATCATCGTGCTGGACAATGAGGGCTTTGACGTCAGCGCGCTCAAAGCCACGGGTCCGCATATCTACACACCGACAGACTGCTCGGATGAGCAAGAGATCCTCGATCTAGTGGAGAGTTGCGAAGCGCTCTTTAACGATTGAATCATTGGCTCTCTAGCTACGCGCCTTCCAGAGGAGCGGTGCTAATTGAGGAAAAATCTGCCACACTTGTAGCCACCCAAGCTGCATTTGTCTCGTCAATGAGTCAGTTTAAATCACCAACAGCCATACCCCGCGTCTACGCACAGATGCTAGTCGATGCCAGTCGGCAAAACGGGCACAATGTCGACGCCTTGCTCGAATATGCGGGAATTAGTCAGGAGCAATGGCGTGGTGGCGGGGACATATCGGCCGTGCATTTTGGGCGGCTGTACCTACGTATGTTGTGGCTGATGCGGGACGAAAGCTTTGGCATGCTCACGGGCGATCGTGTGCCCAACGGCAGTTTTCGTATTATGTGCTTGTGCGCTATTCAATGCCGCAATTTACGTGAGGCAATTGTTCGGGTTGCCGAGTTCTGCGATGTGGCCATTGGTTATCAAACAAAACCGGTGTTGGTTGACCGTGGCGAGCAGACACTGGTTCAGATGGCACCCACCCAGCATGCACAAGACCGCAGCAGCTTAAACTCGCGAGAACAGCTTGGCCGCACGCGTACCCTGATTCTTATGTGGCACAACTTTTTGAGTTGGCTAGCAGGTCGCTCG
>JBMYWE010000421.1:0-2811 GCA_049607125.1 Granulosicoccaceae bacterium
GGCCTGTTGGCTCGTATCGGCGGCGGAGATCTCAAATCCTTATTGGGCTTCTTTTCGATGGGCATTTTTGCCTATTCCACCATGCGCGGATTGCTGGCGTATCCTCGACAAGCGCTTTTTGGTGGTCGCAGCGACGTTGAGACGCCACAAAGTATGGCGCTCTGGTTAGAAAACCTCATCGGTGGCAGCTTTTTAGTCTGGGGCTGCGCAATCGGTTTAGTGCTGGCGTTGCTGGCGCTGCAATCTCCGGGTTTTAGGCAGCGTCCTCGGGCAGTCGTGGCCGGACTATTGGTTGGGCTCGCGATAGTTGCAGGGTGGTTGAGCACCAGTTTGTTGGCGTCGGACTTCGAGCCCTATCCACTGGAGTCACACACGTTTTCCGCGCCGCTCGGCGAGACAATCATCTACGTGATGGCGGCGACTGGAACGGGCTTGCGCTTTGGCATTGGTGCGGTTCTGGGAGTGGTCATTGGGGCGTATTTTGGCAGTCGCCAACTGAAACAGTTTCGCTGGGAGGCCTGTGACGATGTCCGTGAGATTCGTCGTCAGTTGCTCGGCGGGTTGCTGATGGGGTTTGGTGGTGTGCTCGCTTTTGGTTGCACCGTGGGGCAGGGGTTGTCGGCTGCGTCGGTGTTGGCGGTGTCAGCTCCAGTGGCCCTGTTTGGTGTGTTCGTCGGCGCGTGGGTTGGATTGCAGTGGCTGGTCAATGGCGAGCTGTTGGAGACGATTTCAGAGCGTTGGCAAACCTTGTGCGATCGTCTGGCCGATACCGACGCGAATGAGCGCTAGCGCGGGCTGAGGTGAAATAGAGTTTCTGTTCAGCCCCTTCTCCGTCTGCGTTGTGCTCCATCTAGGTGATTTGCTTCTAGCCGCTAGATGAAGCCCAGCGAAAATCGGGTGCCACTGGCTGGCTTGCTAGGTGTTCTCGGCAACGAATCTGTAGCCCTTGTTACCGACCTTCTCCACACGACCCATGCCCCCATCGGGCAGATGGTAGCCGACAAGCTGTATCTGCTCATGGTGCAGGCGATCCAGTAGCTTTACCCGTGTCGCCGCGCCCATCGCTTTGTCTTGGTCCGAGCCTGTGTACCAGTCGGGGCGTGCAAAGGAGATATGCTCGTGCGTGAGGGCATCACCACACACCATTATTGCATCATTACCCTGACGAATCTCAAAGGCCGTGTGCCCTGGTGAGTGCCCGTGTGTGGCGACTGCCTGTACGCCGGGCAGTATTTCTTCGCCGTCACGGAAGTGGGTGATGTTGTCCTCGATCGCGCTCAGGTGACGCAGTGCGCCGGCAGCGAAAGACTGGGTTTCCGCAGGCAGTTTGTCTACGGTGGCGGGGTCCATCCAATAATCCCACTCTGCAGCGCTGATCATATACTCAGCATTGGGCATCGAGGGGTCGTCGAATTCGTCGAGCAGGCCCCAGAGGTGGTCGGGGTGAGCGTGTGTAAAGACCACGTGTGTAATCTCTTCAGGGTCGATACCCAGCTCGACCATAGAGTCGAGCAGCAAGCCAGTGCCAGGCAAAAAATTGTTACCTGAGCCAACGTCAAAGAGCACATTGCGCTCACCGTCTCGCAGTAGCGTCAGATTGAGCGGCGCGCCGTGCGATTTAGCATTCATCGCGTGTTCTTGGATAAAGCTTTGCGCGTCCGTTGTGTCTGGTTCTGCGAGCAATCTGGATAGGGGCATCTGCATTTCGCCGTCACTGAGCGTGAGAACGCTGGCAGAGCCGAGTTTGCTCTGTGTGGCCCGAGCCCAAGTAGGTAGGCTACCGCCCACTGCGAGTGCTGCGGCAGATTTCAGTAGAGCGCGGCGGTTGAGTGAAGACATAGTAACTCTCATATTCAGTTATTTGAAATTGACTGGGATGCTATCACCAATTGCAGCGGCGGCAAAAATACTGGCGCTTTCGCGCGTGGCAGCGACTGCAAAGTTTCCGTACGCCACTATCAACTCGTTTAGGGGCCTAGGTCGCGGTCGGTCTCACGCCCTGCCAGTCGGCGCATCACTTCTCGCCAGTGTTCATTCACCGTCTTGTCCTCTCCCAAAACTTCTAGCAACAAGGCATGTTGAGCTTGGGTTACTTGTTGTTCGAGCATCTGGCCTTGTTCGCTGAGTTGCAAACAGCGGCTGCGCTTGTCGGTGGGGTGAGATTTGTGTACCACTAAGCCGTCTTCCTGAAGCTTTCTTAGAGGGCCGTGCAGTGCTTGCTTGCTCACGGCCAGGGTTGCACGCAGCGTGGCGACGTCGATGCCTGGTTCGCGCGCGACAAAATATAAAATCCGGTGATGCACTCTTCCCAGCTGTTGGTGTTGCAGTATTTCGTCCGCCTCAGCGGTGAAGGCGCGGTAACCAAAGTGGAGTAGCTCCAGTGCCTGGTTTAGCGCATGAATCTCGTGTTCGTCTTTTTGGTCAATCATGTTGACGTTTTTTGCTGAAGGCGATTATTATGGTCAACTATATTGACTTAAATGATTCTTCAGGCCAAGCCCATGCCAAAAAAAATCCAGTTTGCGCGCCGTATGCAAGGGCTCGTTTCTTCCCCTATCCGCGATATCCTTGCGGCGGCTCAGCGGCCAGAAGTGATTTCCTTTGCTGGGGGCTTGCCCGCCACCGAGTTGTTGCCCAGCTTGGAGGATTGGCAGCCACCTGTCAGCGCGGGTCAATACGGTCCATCAGAGGGAGAGCCTGAATTGCGGCATCAGGTGGCCGAGCTTCTTCGAGCACGCGGCCTAGAGGTGAGCGCCGAGCAGGTTTTGATCACGGCGGGTTCGCAGCAGGGTATTGACCTGGTGGCGAAGA
>JBMYWE010000422.1:0-2796 GCA_049607125.1 Granulosicoccaceae bacterium
CACTCTATTTGGCCGAGTTTGGTGCGGCTACGCCTGTCCTCAAACAGTCTACACCGAGATATTTCTGTGGATGGAGCGCCTGGTTGAAGGTGACCGTGGACGCCAAATCAAGCTCGACAAAGAACCTTGGGGGCCCAACAAATACCGCAAGAAGGGCACCAAGCACGCGCTGTGGATTTTGTTCGCCCTGTGGACAGGTTTCACCTTTGTCGGTTATTTCACGCCTATACGCGAACTGGGGGCACGCATTATTGGCGAGGGTTCGCTCGGCGGCTGGGAGACTTGGTGGATCTTCTTCTACGGCTTCGCCACCTACGGCAACGCGGGCTGGATGCGCGAACAAGTGTGTTTGTACATGTGTCCTTACGCGCGTTTTCAGAGCGCCATGTTCGACCGCGACACCCTTATTGTCGCCTACGATGAAAAACGCGGCGAGAATCGCGGCGCGCGCAAACGCGGTGAAGACCCCAAAGAAAAAGGACTGGGCGACTGCGTCAACTGCACCCTGTGTGTACAGGTTTGCCCCACCGGCATCGACATCCGCGATGGCTTGCAATACCAGTGCATCGGTTGCGCCGCCTGCATCGATGTCTGCGACCAGGTCATGGAGAAGATGGACTACCCCAAGGGGCTGATCAGCTACACCACTGAACGCGTGCTCGAAGAAGGTGGCGAGCGGCCGCGCGTGTTGCGCCCGAGGGTGTTGATCTACGCGGCTGTTCTCACCAGTGTGGTGGCAGCTTTACTTATCGCTGTCGCCAACCGCGTACCGGTAGAGATGGACATCATTCGAGACCGCCATGCGCTCTACCGCACCACTAACATTGGCCTGATAGAAAATGTCTACACACTCAAAATCTTTAACATGGATGAAAATCCGCAGGATTACTCACTGAGCGTCAGCGGCATGGAAGGCATCGAATTAATCGGTGAGTCTGAAATCAGCGTCAAGGGCGGCGGCTCGTTAATCCACATAGTCAATGTGCGCATAGACCCTATTGAACTCAAAAAAACCAGCAGCACCATCCACTTTTTGCTCGAATCCAAGACCAACCCAGACATCAGGCAAGAAGAAGAAGCACGCTTTTTGGGACCGGCTCGGCGGTAAAAAATCATTAAAACCCCTACCAACCATGGCGCACTCTGCGCCATTTTTTTACCCTCATAGCTATCTTCTGTGCACTCGTCGCTACCCGTCCGCTCAAGAGCGAAGCCAGTCGCGAGAGCAAGCCGATTTGAGTAACCACTCCCCTTCGAATTGAGATAACTAGTACCTCCAGTTGTCAATAGAGCTAAAAAATAACCACTAAATGCAGCGTATCCGCAAGGAACTGTCCTTTTATAAGGCTGTCTGAGTGCTTGTATCACACAGCGCACGAGAATCGCCCACCCCGATAGAACAGGCGCGTATAATGGGGTATTGGCAAATAGCCCTCGCCCACAACTGGATAACACTGTGCAAGAAACAGCTCCCCCTCCTTGGTACAAGCAATTCTGGCCCTGGGTACTTATTGGTATACCCTTCGGCACCGTCGTCGCCTGCTCATTCACCATTTATTTGGCTATTGTGTCTGCCGATGGCGTCGTGGTGGACGACTACTATAAAGAAGGCAAGGCGATAAACCAGTCAAAAGAACGCGACGAGCGCGCGGCAGACCGGGGATTGAGTGCGCAATTGGTCCGTGGTGACACCAACGCCGTGCGAGTGATGTTTAACCAATCCCTCGACGAGCAGGCACTGGTCATCAATTTTGCCCACGCCACACAAGATAAAGACTTCTCGGCTGCACTGGTTAAGGCCAGTGATCGCGCTTTCGATGCGGTGCTTGAACCGCTGCCACCCGGTAAATGGTATGTGCAGGTAGAGCCCGTAGAAGGCGATTGGCGCCTGCGAGCCACCGCTTACAGTTCAAACTTTGACTCGCTGAGTTTCATGCCTGGCCAATAAGCATGGACAACGGTGCGCTCTACATGGCGGCCTTGTTAGCCGGCTTACTCGGTGCCACTCACTGCATTGGCATGTGCGGCAGTATCAGCGCTGCACTCAGTCTCAGCTTCCCCAAAGAAACGCTGCGCTCAACACCTAAGCGGCTATTGCATTTGCTGGCAATCAACCTCGGTCGACTTTCGGGTTACGCCTGTATAGGCGCTGCCACGGGCTTTTTAGGCAGCTCGACCACAACCCCTCTAGACCCCGAACCCGCGCTTTGGCTAAGCACGGTGATCACCGCTTGCGTACTGGTAGCTCTGGGCATCTACTACATGGGTTTTACCGGAATTCTTAGCCCCTTGGAGCAACTGGGCCACAAGCTTTGGCGGCGAGTGCAGCCCATCACACTCAAGCTGCAACCCGGACGTCAGCTACCTATATCCTATGGCAGCGGTTTTCTCTGGGCCTTTTTGCCTTGCGGTATGGTCTACGGAGCCGCGGCGCTCGCCTTCGCCTCTGGTAACGCGGTCACGGGGGCGCAAATTATGGCGCTATTTGGCCTCGCGACCTTGCCAACACTCATCAGCGCGGGCTTCTTTGCCGCTGAATTAGACAAATTATTACAGCAACCATGGGTGCGCCGACTCGCTGGCACCAGTCTACTGATACTCGCCGCATTTTTTCTCTGGCAAGCGACTCAATAAGCGATTTCCTCGCCTCAAAAGCCTGTTGACCTCCACCGCATCTAGTGGTCTATTGGCGGTTACATAGGGAGGAATTAGCGCATGAGCAGCGACTGGCAAAACCGCAAAAAAAAACTCAAAGTAAACAATCGAGAAATGGCCTACGTAGAGTCAGGCAGCGGC
>JBMYWE010000423.1:0-2788 GCA_049607125.1 Granulosicoccaceae bacterium
GCGCGATACTGATCAAGGAACTGGTGTCTGTTGGGTCCAAAGCTGCGGTTAGTGGCGCTGGGTATTTTCAGGGTGATTTCATCGGGCTTGAAGCGACAATCAAGAGTTCGAAGCACTTTCCCGATGAGCCCGGCAACTGGGCCTACTATAGCTTCTCGACGCCCGACCACACCAAGCTAACAGATTCGGCCAAGCCTTTTGCAACAGCATCGTGCAACGCCTGTCACGCGGGAGCCGCTGCCGATGATTTTGTCTTTACGCAATACTACCCTGTACTGCGCGAAGGAAAAGCCGCAGGACAAGACGCCGTTGGCGGCACCAAATCTGACCTGAAGTAATCGCGAGAACTACCATGAAAACTCAATTAGTATATGCGGCACTCATGGTGAGTGGCACGCTGCTACTCGGGCACGCGCAGGCTGACGATTCCGCCTTCTCAGCCCATGTAGACGACAAGGGGAAGATCAGCTTTCCCAAAAACTTTAAAATCGACATGGTGCACTTGGGCTCGTGGTTTGTGCCCGAGGGTGATGCCAGCGGCTTTTATGATGTCTACACCGAAAAAGAAAGCGTGCTGGCATACCGTGAAACCGGAAAATTCCCCGACGGGGCAACACTTGTAAAAGAGCTGCGTGCGGGTGAAAAAGGAGATTACAGCACCGGCTCAGGCATTAGCTACTCCTCTTCGACCGAGCTAAAGCAATGGTTTGTGATGGTCAAAGACAGCCAAGGTCGGTTTCCTGATAACCCAATGTGGGGTAACGGTTGGGGCTGGGCGCTGTTTACACCGGCTGCTCAATCGAGTAACCAAGCCAGTGACTACAAGCAAGACTGCTTGGGCTGCCATGTGCCAGCTGCCGACAAGGATTGGGTTTACACCGAGGCCTACCCTGTTTTAAAGCAATAGTGGCAGATCCTGCCCGCTCGGGTTGGGACTGTTCACTCAGGATAGGGGCGCCGATACCCGCACACGCGGGTATTGCTAGAGCCTGTTCAAGATCTCTCTGACTACGACGAATGCGCTGAATTTAAGCTGGGCGCCCCGCCTTTTTTGATTTGATTCTCGTTAAATAAACGGGGCCGCCTAGGCCACTATTCGCCTCAAATCAAACCAAAACCTGACTAAAATCATCCCATTCTCGCTACGCCACACAGATCTTGGACAGGCTCTTAGGCGGTTAAGCGGGCTTTGCAGTCTTCGATCAACTGATTGAGGCGACGACGTTGATCTGCACTGGGATTATGGCTCAACCCGCGCTGCGCCAGTTGCAGTGCCTGCGAGGGGTTGTCCATGAGCAGGTGATTACGCGCCAACTCGTAGTAAGTTTCGGGATCGCGCGGGGAGATGCGCAGTGCGCGTTCTAGCAAGGCAATAGCGCGCTTGTACTCGCCCTTCTCACCCTCGGCACTGGCCAGCTGGCGCATACGCTGAGCAGCCGGCAGACTGCGGGCCTTGGCTGGGGCAGCTGAGGCCTGTGGGCTTGGCCGGGTGGGCACCACGAGCGCCTCTTGCGGTTGCGGTGTTTTTGTAGACAAACCGGGCGCCGGTTTTTTGTAGTCCGGTCGCGCCTGCTCATAGGGAACCACCGTACAGGCACTCAGTGTCAGGGCAACCACGATGGGCGCCAGGCGCATTGTTTTTATCGACACCATATTCTCGATTCTTCCATTGTAGCCAGCGAGGCCTCTTGGTATGGCAGAGCCACCGCACCAGTACACCTTTCGGGCACCAGCCTGGCGTTGCTTATATCTGTTTGACGATAGACGATATTGGCTGGCGTGCGCGCCGTTAAGCCGCGCTCTCCAGAGGCAGCCATAAAGGCCGACCACACTTCCAGCGCCCCGCTGCTGCCGGTGACCGGTGTGGGCAGGTTATCGTCGCGCCCCATCCAGACCACGGCTAGGTGGTCACCACCAAAGCCCGCGAACCAGCTATCGCGCTGATCGTTTGAAGTCCCCGTCTTGCCAGCAAAGGCCACTTCGGGGGGATTGTACCAGTAGGCGCGACGCCCGGTACCACTGCGCATAACGGTTTGCATGGCAAACTGCAGCTGATGAATAGGCGCAGCATCAAATCGTTTTTCCAGGGCCAGCGGGTAGCGCTTAAGCAACTCGCCGTCCTGCGCTTGAATTGAACGAATCACGCGACGCGGTACCCTAAAACCGTTGCCAGCGATAGTCTGGTACATGCCCAGCACATCCAGCGGGGCCATCTCCACCGCCCCGAGCAATGCAGAGGGCAAGGCCTCTACCTCCGATTCATAGCCCAGACGTTTGACCGTTTGCAGCACATTTTCAACCCCTAATTCGATACCGAGATTGACGGTCGCTTGGTTGAGCGATTTGCTCAAACCCCGCAGCAAACTCACCTGACCGTGGCTCTCCTCGCTGAAATTTTCAGGCTCCCAGAGCGAGCCGTCGGGTTGCTCGATAGCGATGGGGCCGTCTGTAAGCGGCGTGGCGAGGTTATAGCGCTGGGGCTGCTCTAGAGCGGTGAGGTACACCGCCGGTTTGACCAGAGAGCCAATGGGCCTCTTGGCATCCAGGGCTCGATTAAATCCAGCGTAGCGCGGTTCACGCCCACCGATCATGGCCAGCACCTCACCTGTCTCCACCGACGAGACGACTGCCGCCGCCTCGAGTTGCTCCAGCTCTTGCTGGTCCATCGCCTGTTGATTCTGGATACGCGGATAAGCCGTGGCCACCGCCTCTTCGAGGCGGCGTTGCACCAGTGGGTCAAAGTTGGTGTGGATCGCCAAACCGTTGCGTTGCAGGTCCTCGATGGCGT
>JBMYWE010000424.1:0-2787 GCA_049607125.1 Granulosicoccaceae bacterium
AGCGCATCGCTTCTTGTAGGTAGCCGATAGCGGGAGCGATGGTGCTGATGTGCGGGTATTTGTGATTCCACGGTCCGGCGATACCCTTGACCGGAGCGTCGAGATTGCTCATCAAGTGCGACATGGTGTTGCGGTAGCCGTCGTGCAATCCGCCAATAGTGAGTACGGCGGCTTTGATGGCGCCGTAGTCTTCGCAGACAGAGCCGTGCTTCCAGTAGTTGTCGCGGTTGGGGTGGCGCAGCCAGGTGCTGGCCAAGAAGGGCGTGTTTTCCAGCCGATTGAGCCACATTTTGTGCCATTTGTCGCCTACGATGGCAGGGTCTGGAGGCATGGAAAACCAAGACATGGCCGTGGCCGCCCAGCCGATGTTTTCGCTCAGTTGCACGCCGCCCTTGTAGTGTATGTCGTCGGCGTAGCGATCCACGGTAGAGCCTATACTAATGACGGCCTTGAGTGGTTCTGGACAGCGCGCGGCGATTTGCAAGCCGTTGAAACCGCCCCATGAGATGCCCTGCATACCGACGCGCCCGGTACACCAAGATTGACCGGCTATCCAATGCACGATCTCTACGCCATCTTGCAGTTCTTGTTCGGAGTACTCGTCGTCGAATAGGCCGTCGCTGTCGCCGCATCCACGGGCATCGACCCGTACGCATGCATAGCCGCGCTCGGCAAAGTAGGGGTGCATGATGTGGTCGCGCGCCGCCGTTCCGTCGGATTTACGGTAGGGTAAATACTCCAGAATGGCCGGGACCGGCGTGCTATCACTCGACGTGGGTATCCATGCTCGTGCGGATAGTTCGGTGCCATCCGGTAGCGCGATACGCATGTCTGCGTGTTCTACGAAGCTTTGTAGTTGGTCGACCATACGGGTGTTTCCATGCCTCTACTGGGATAAAACATAGTAGCGTGGTCGCGTTAGACAAAGCATCGAAATTCTTTGCGGATCACGACCTATGTGTCGCATATTCGACGATGCAGGAAGATGGTTTGCGAGGTGCGATTCATCCGTGAATAGGTTTTCGGGTGCTCCCTCAGTTGATCAGCTTCTGTTCATACAGCCACTGCATGGCCAGGCCAGTGGCTGAAGAGCACAAATGCATATCGCGATGTAGTACGTAGCGGATTTCGGCCACCTCGCCCTGGGGTCTGATCTCTCCGTCACAGTCGCCAAAGTGACAACAGAGCTGAACTTGTACATTGCCCACTTCTCGTTCGGCTTGGGCGCAGAATGTCCCGACGGCTTGAATGGTGTCGAGTTTGAGTTTGACCGAAAAGCTCTCTTGAATAGCGCGTTGTAAGTTGCGCTCTGGGGTTTCATCGGCGCGACGCAAATCGCTGGGGAGATAAAAGACATCGAGTTGTTGCAGCCGTGCAACGAGTAACATCCCATCTTGAACATAAAGCCAAGCGAGCTTGTCGATGATATTGCTCATAGAGGGTTCGCTTCCATTGCGCTTGTCTCATGAGTGAGTCCCCTACAATAGTAGCGTTGAATTCGGTGGCTTCAACTGTTGCGGCTTTTTTTTGTTTGGGGTGAATCAAAATTCAAATAAGTGCTCCCCTATTTTTTGAGGCGGGTTTTCTATTTAAAGCAGCCTGTTATTGATGAGATACCTTTTGCAAACTTCGGGGTGATAAAAATGTGTTAGTGCAAAAACGAATAGTGGCGCTAGTCAGTGCAGCCTGTGTTTGAAGGGGTTAAAGAACTCTCCAATTGGAAACTAGCGGGGCTACCCTGTCTATGCCTTACACGCCACCGGCGGCACCGGTGCGCGAGATCACTATTTAATTTTTAATGCCAAGGCAGGCTTTTTTAGCCGCCGCCGTACGTGCTGGCGGGAATTTCCAGACGATAGACATTGACCTCGCCGAGGTCGTTCCAGTCCGAGTTGAAGTAGGCCCGCGTCCCGTCTCGGCTGATGGTCGCCTGCGGTTCAGCGTAGTAGTTGTCGCCAGAGCTTTGTGTTCCTGTGAGGTCGATGATGCGAGGATTGGCGGTCAATTCAATCAGCGACAAGCGGTTGCATTTCGCAGAGCTGAGATTGCTTTGACAGTTGTAGGTAGAAAGCAATGCCCAGCCAGGTCGGTCCAGTGCCCGGCCAGAAAAATGAATTGATGTATTGCCGCTGGCGAATACATTAAATAGACGAGTGGTTTGGCCGCTGATCAAATCGGTGTAGAAAATCCAGCCGTAGTTTGGATCGTCTTGGTTATTGAAAGAAACCGATATGTAGCAATCTCGGCCCGCTGCGGTGACGCAAAAATCTGAGTGCTGGGTTTCCTCCATCAAGGTTTGCTCAGAAGAGAAGTCCACTGGGTGTAGGGTGGTTTTGTCACCGGTGGAAATGACGACGTACTCACCCGATGGAGAAATGCTCAAGTGATCTTGGTTGCGGTTGTTTCCGTCCAGGGTACCTAATACAACTCCGCCATTACGCAAGTCAAAGCTCACAAAGCCCACTAGGGTTTCGGCGTTATTGACACCCGATTCGACTGCCCAAACCAGTCTGTTGCCATCCGCACTGTACGTTCCCTCTAGATTGGTTGACCCATATAGCTCGGGGCCCCAGCTGGCGGGGAGTTTACCGCTCAAGTCCGCCAGCTCGGTTACTGCGCCTGTGTCGGTTTGGTATTCAAACACTTTTAGACTGCCGACAAATGAATTTTGGCCCTTGATAAAACGTATGCGTTTGGGATCGGTGGGATGCCAGCGCGCCTCGGTTTCGTCGTGCAGTGTCTCTAGGCCGGCGACATTGCCGCTCGGCAGTGTGATGAGTTGCGGTG
>JBMYWE010000425.1:0-2784 GCA_049607125.1 Granulosicoccaceae bacterium
CCAAGTAGAGATACCGTCATCGTTACCGTCGCCATCGGCGTCAGCCACAGTACCGGTAAGAACAAAAGTATCTGTGGCCAGAATGCCGTCTACCGCATTTGGCGTAACGGTGATTTGTGGGTCGCCGCTATTGTCGGCCAGACCAACGGTGTTCACGCGTGAACCGGAAGCAGCACGCAAAAGCATGTTAGCGGTGATTTGGTTATTAGCGCCGGAAGTCTGAACTGCGTTGCAGTTAGTAGACGCAGTGGTCTGCCAACAAAGCTCTACAGCAGACTTGATGGGGCTAGCAGCTAGCTTTACTTCGGAGAACGCAGCACGGCGAGTGTACTGGGCGTACTGAGGAACAGCGATAGCTGCGAGAATACCGATGATCGCGATAACGATCATCAATTCGATTAGGGTAAAACCTTTTTGTACTTGTTTCATGGATATGTTTCCTTGTGAGTTTTTTTACAGCAGCGCTTTCGCACAAACTATTTATCGGACCGCTTGTGACAAAGTAAAACGGGTCAACGGGCGTACTGCAGAGGCTGTGCCAAAAAACGCGCTGTTATAAATAAATACATTAAAAACAAATGGTTAAGATGTTTGTGTGGGTTTGTCTGTGGGCCCTTTTGCACTTGCTGCAGCTTTGGAATTGGCAACTGTTGACAATGTTTGCCAAAAATTTGTTGTCCAACGAGCTATTGTTGGTCGAGTCCGAGCTTGCTGACGCGGTAGCGCAGCTGTCGATAGCTCAGTCCTAGCGCTGTAGCGGCCGCGCGTTTGTTCCAGCGGTGTTTCTCCAGGGCGGCGAGAATCTGGGAGCGCTCATCGGCATCAATCGGGTTCACTTCGACGTGGGTTGCGATAGCGTCTTCCGGGCTGGGGTCTCGCGCGGTCAGAGTTGACACTTGATGGCTCAGATGCCGTTTGACGAGTGAGCGAAGCTCACCGGTGTCGATGGGCTTTTTTAGATAGTCCACTGCGCCCAAACGCAGCGCATCGATGGCTGAATCTGTGTCGGCGAAGGCCGTGACTACCGCCACCGCAACATCTGGGTAGAGCGCGCGCGACTCTTTTAACAGCTCGATGCCCGTGCCGTCGGGAAGTTTTAGATCGGTCAGGACAAAATCAGGCTTGGTCTTTTTGAGAACAGAGAGTGCATCGCTGACATGGCTGCAGAGCTCGCAATTTACTTTCGAACTGGTCAGAGTTATAGCGATGAGTTCGCGGATATCGGGCTCGTCTTCGAGAATCAATACCGTTTGCATCAGGCCGCCTGCTGAAAGTCAGGTTGAATCGCGCGATGAAAGGTGAGCTCGAAAGTAGCGCCTGAGTCCGTTGAGCAAAGCTTGAGTTTGATCTGGTGTTGCTCACATATTTCGCGGGCGATAAAAAGCCCGAGTCCCGTGCCTCCGCTGGCATTGGCATAAAAAGGGTCAAACAGACGATCCTGGAGGTCTTGAGGGATGCCTTTTCCGTTGTCGTGAAGCCTTATCACGGTATTGCCCTGTGTGCTCTCCACTTCCAGATGAATGTGTATGTCTTTATTTCCGCCATGGGTTAGGCTGTTTTTACACAGGTTCTCGATCACGTGTCGCAGCTTTTCTTTATCTATGGCTTCAACCAGTGCTGGATTACCTGCCACTGAAATTTGTTTTTCTGGTAGCTGATGAATCACGCGAATTTCTGCAGCGAGTTGTTGTAGCCAGGCCTTGAGATAGACCGGCTCTAGATTTCGTGACGGGCGGGCCAAATTGAGAATGTCAGTGACGATCAAATCAATGCGCTCGCTATTTCGCTGAATTATCTCTGCTAGGCGGTGAGGCAAGCTCTGTGATTCGGTGTTTTCATTTAAAAGCTGTGAGGCCTGTGTAATGGCACTCAGTGGATTGCGAATCTCGTGGGCCACACTGGCTGTCCATTGACCTAGTGTGGCCAATTTGAGTTGATGCGCTTCGGCATCGCGCTGGGATTGCGTCACCAGCGTGAGCAGACGGATATCGCCCTTAATACGCTTTGAAGTGACGTACAAATCGCCCCCCCGATGGGATACCGAGGCGGAAGATTGCTCGGTGTTCAGAAACTCCACCAAACTGGGTGCCAGCGCTTCTAGTGGCAAGTCAGCGTGCCTTTCCTGGTAGCCCAGTAGCCGCATAGCAGTCGGGTTGCTGTGAGCCACTTTGCCATCTCGCGTGATAGCCAACAGACCGTGGTCGAACTGTCGCAGCATCTCATTAGAGAGTGATTGCAGGCCCGCCAGCTGTTTCTGCTGGTCGACAATGAGGGCGGTGCTAGCCGAACGGTGTTTGTTGTAGTGCGAACTCAGAACCGACACCACAAACAACGCGATACATAGGGCTGCGGCCTGTGGATATTCGGGAGGGTGACTGTAGTCGCTCAGATGTACGTACAAGCTCTGCCCCAGTACGGCCAGTGTGGCTACCGCAGCAAAAAAATAGCTAGCATGTGCTTGGCGAAGCAATGCCGTAGCCGACAGCGAGGCGCACAGCAAGATGCCCACACCGCTTGCAACCCCTCCCAATTGGTTCATTAGCAGGGTCACGAAAATGATATCGACGTATATCTGGATGCCCACTTGCGTGCTTAGGTCGGGCTGGCGCCGCCAGTAGAGTACACCCATCGAGATGCTGGCAATGGAGTAGAGCGCGCTAATGGCGAGTAGGGCAACGAGATTAGCTGGAGCTGTGAACTGCTGGGTAAAGGGCAAAAAGGGTGCGCAGAGAAAAAATAGACAGGAAAGTAACCTGAACATAGTCAGCGCGCGCAATAATACCC
>JBMYWE010000426.1:0-2783 GCA_049607125.1 Granulosicoccaceae bacterium
TCGAATCTCTTCACCGGGAGTTGCAAGAGGAGCTCTCGATCAGCCCTGTGGATTGTCACCCTTTGTGTGTTGTTGAGCACGACTACGGTCGAAAAGTCGTTCGGTTACATTTTTTTGTGGTCGAGTCGTTTAAGGGAGAACCTCGCTCAATGGAAGGTCAGGCGTTCGCTTGGCGAGCGATTGAAGAGTTGCCACGTATTGAATTCCCTGAGGCTAACAAGCCCGTGGCGCAGGCTCTCAATCGTTGGCTGTCGAGGCGGTGCTCATGACAAGGTATTTTTTGTGTAGGCTTTGAACCGCGAGTTCTAGCCTATCAATTTCACCCTCGTTTTCGATAACATCATCGGCGATCGCTAGTCTGTCAGCCCGACTACTCTGCATCGCCAGTATTTTTTTGGCGGCCTCTGCGCTGCTCTTGTCGCGCGCTACCACTCGAGCAATTTGCGTCTCCGCTGAGACATCTACTACGAGTACGCGATCCATGTCTTTGTGCCGATTGGTTTCTAGCAGTAACGGGATTTCGAAAATAACATAGGGATGGCCCGCTAGTCTGGCTTGTGATTCTAGGTCGTCGCTTTGTTTGCGAATAAGAGGGTGCAGAATGGACTCCAACAGCTCCTTCTTATTTTGGTCAGAGAAAATAATCTCACGAAGCTGTCTTCGATCAAGTGACCCCGAATCATCTATTATTTCATCACCAAATTGCTGAGCAATAGCTCGGAGCCCTTCAGAGCCAGGTTTTACCACCTCTCGGGCGATTTTGTCGGCATAAATAACCGGAACATCTAAGGACTCAAAGAGCTTGGCGACGGTGGATTTGCCGCTGGCAATGCCTCCTGTGAGTCCGATTTTTAGCATTAGCCTGTTCCGTTTAAGTAAGCGAGATAGGCGTCGGTCATTTGTGGGCCCCACAAATAGGCCAGCCAACCCGCGATTGCCAAATACGGACCAAAGGGCATGGCAGTGTCTTTGTGTTTGTCGCCCAGTTTCAGCCAAATGATTCCCAGCACAGCGCCAGACAATGACGACAGAAGGATAATGGTTGGCAATTGTTCCCAGCCGCACCAAGCTCCTAGAGCGGCAAGCAGTTTGAAATCGCCAAATCCCATTCCCTCTTTGCCGGTCAGAAGCTTGAAAAGCTGGTATACGCTCCAAAGACTCAAGTATCCCAACGCTGCGCCAACTATTGCTTGCTCCGGTGCGATGGACCAGGGAAACAGCGATACAATGAGTCCGAGCCAGAGTAGAGGTAGGGTGATACTGTCTGGTAATAGCTTGGTATTGAAATCTATAACCGCGCCGGCGAGTAGAAACCATGTAAAGACGATGGCCGCTAGCGCGTGCCAGGTAGGGCCGAATTGCCAAGCCACAACAACGGTCAGTACGGCGCAACTGGCTTCAACCATTGGGTATTGGACGCTGATTGATGATTTACAATTGCGACACTTTCCGCCTTGCACAATCCAGCTAATGATGGGGATATTCTGCCAAGGTTTTATCGCAGCTCCGCAACCTTGGCATCGAGAAGGCGGTGAAGCTAGATTGAATACGCTCTGACTTTCGTTGGATTCAAGTTCAAGAATAGCGCGCGCTTCCTTTTCCCAGTCTCGCTCTAGCATCACGGGCAGCCGATAAATTACAACGTTGAGAAAGCTGCCCACCATGGCACCGATTAACGCTGCCATAGGCAAAAATACAAATAGGTCTGCTGAGCTGACTGGCATAGTTTCCTCTTGGGAGGCCCTGAGACAGGCGAATAAAGGGTGTACTGTCTCCTAGGGCCAAAGCATAGTCGATAATAACTGTTGCTCTAGATAACAACGCCCCAGTGTGAAGCTGGGGCGTTGTGGAGATGCGCGAACAATAAATGGCCTAGAAGGCGTCGCCCATTTTGAATATGGGCAGATACATGGCGATGACCAAACCACCGATCAGTACCCCTAGAAAGGCCATGATCATGGGCTCCATCATCGCTGTCAGGCCATCTACAGCGGCGTCTACTTCCTCTTCATAGTAGTCCGCTACTTTTCCCAGCATGTTGTCTAGTGAGCCGGATTCTTCACCGATGGCAACCATTTGCAGCACCATGTTGGGGAACAGACCGCTCCTCTTCATCGTTTCGCCGAGCCGCGTGCCTGTTTCGGTCTCTTCTTTCATTTTTATTATGGCGTCTCTGTAAATCAAGTTTCCGCTGGTACTCGCCACACTGACCATCGCTTCTACGAGCGGCATACCAGCAGTCGACATGGTGGACAGTGTTCTAGAGAACCTCGCGATAGTCGCCTTTTCAATTAGGTCGCCAAAAACAGGTAATTTGAGCGCCAGTTGATCGGTCGTTCTTCGAAATGAAACTGATGTCTTTCTGGCGTGGAAAAACCCCCAGATAGACCCCCCGATAGCCAGGAAAATCATCCACCACCATTTCTGAAAAGATTCAGACAGGTTCACTACAAACTGGGTGAACATCGGTAAATCAGAACCGACACTTTGAAAAAGCGTTTCAAATTGCGGTACAACAAACATCAATAAAATGGCCGTGACAATAAAAGCGACAACCAAAACCGATATTGGATAGACGATCGCTTTTTTGATCTTGCGCTTGAGAGATTCTGCCTTCTCTTTGTAGTTGGCGATTTCGTTGAGCAGTTTCTCGAGCGTACCCGACTGTTCACCCGCCTCCACCAGAGAGCAGAATAAATCGTCAAACACAGCCGGGTGGCCACGCAGAGCTTGACTGAGTTGGGAGCCGCCTTCGAGGTCAACTTTGATACCCATCAGCATGG
>JBMYWE010000427.1:0-2778 GCA_049607125.1 Granulosicoccaceae bacterium
TTGCCGAATTTCATCGCCAGAGGCAGCGCAGGCCGCGAAGGCTTGCGAGCGACCGGTGTGGCAGCCGCCGAGGTATCGAGCGCACAATCTAGTAACAACTCTCGCGAGACCTGTTGCTGGCGCCGGTACACCTGGAACCACAAAGCACCTGCTGCTGAGCTGCTCTCGACATCCAGCGGAGATGTTTCGATCATTTCTCGCAACCAGCGCGCTGCGCGACGCGTCTGCGCAACTACTCGATACTTGGCAATCGCCTCATTGAGCTTGTCGCTCACCAGCTCATGGCCCAAGAGGCAGACAATTTGCTGCGTCTGCCTCAGCCGCTGCGCCGCTCGACCATGCTCACGAATGCTCTTCCAGCGAACTTGCTGCCGCAGCTTTTTTTCCGCCTTGTGCATACTGGCTTCGGCTCTGCGCAAACACTCGTCTATTTGTGTATTGGGCAAATACAAGGGTTTGGATTTGCCGCCCTGCTTCAGCGCCTTGCGCAATGCCACTCGGCAAGCCACACCCTCTTCGCTTTCGCGCCACTGTTGGAATGTGCGCTCGAGCCGGCTGGCTTCCTCGCGTGCAAGCGACTGTGTTTCAACGGCGGCGCTGCGCAGTGGCCTGGGCAATCGGCCGGGCTCCAAGACAAGCGCGATCGCCTGCGAGCGAGTCGCTGATCGCAACTTGCTCTGGTAAGTGGCACAGGCACGGTCGAGCGCTTGCAACCAGCTGGGGCGAAGATGGGACATCCAGGCACCCACTCGCGCCACCTCTAGCGCAGCCGAAATTTCTCCCAAATGACGCCCCGCACTGACAGGAGCCAACACCGGTTCAAGTACCGCGCGCAACAGTGCGGCCATGTCTTGGGACTCAGAAGGCGTGTTGGACAAAAGTGCTCACACCCTAGATAAAATGGAGTCAAGCTTTTCACGCACGGCCTCTGGCAACTCTATGGGTCGCTCGGTGTTCTTGTCGACGAAGACGTCTATCACCACACCGCTGGCCTTGACCTCACTCTCGCCCTTCTTAAACAACCCCACTTCGTAGCGCACGCTGGTCCGGCCCAGGCGCCCGACACGCAAACCCGCCTCGACCGTGTCGGGGTATTTGAGCGCATCGTGGTAGGTACAGCCGTTTTCAACCGTAAAACACCGCACGCCCAAGGCATCTAGGTCCAGCCCAGAGTCCACTTCCAAATACCGCATGATCACCATTTCTAACAGCGTGTAATAGACCGCGTTGTTAAGGTGCCCGTAACTGTCGTTGTCGCGCCAACGGGTGGGAATCTCTAAAAAGTAGTGGTAGTCGCTACGACTGGGCACTCGATTGACGTCGCTCATTCTTCGATCTCCTTGACTGCCGGCTTGCGCCCTGCGCACCACAAAACTTCACCGAGGTTTTGGTGTTTTAAAACCACCCGCGCCATCACAAACAACAGATCAGACAGGCGATTGAGGTAGGCGGCGCTAAAAGCCGGTAGGTCTGTTTCACGACCCATGGTCACCACTTCGCGCTCGGCGCGACGACAGACAGTTCGGGCCAGATGACAAGTGCCAGCGGCAACACTGCCGCCGGGCAAAATAAACTCTTTGAGGTAGGGCAAATCGCTGTTCATCGCGTCCAGCTCTTGCTCCAACCAGGTCACGTGATCAGCTGTCAGCACCTCGTAACCGGGCACACACAACTCGCTGCCGAGATCAAACAAGTGGTGCTGCACGTCGGCGAGAATGCGCTGGCAAGCCTCGGGCAGTTCGTGGCCCAGCAGCATGCCAATCACTGAGTTCAGTTCGTCTACCGTGCCATAGGCTTCGACACGCTGGTGGTCTTTTGCCACGCGACTGCCATCGCCCAACCCAGTCTCGCCCGCGTCACCGGTGCGAGTGTATATTTTTGACAATCGGTTGCCCATCGCCTACTCCAAAAAATGCCCGTCAGATCAACCCCTCCCAAGCACCAGCTCAGGGCTCTACACAGGCGAGAACATAAGCCCGCTATAATACCGCATACTCAACCCACCGGAGCATTTTTCAGTGACCACAGAAACCTTGTTCAGCAAGATCATCGACGGCGAGATTCCAGCCGACATCGTTTACCGCGACGAGCTCGTGACCGCCTTTCGAGACATCAACCCCGCCGCTCCAACGCATATTTTGATCGTACCAAACAAAATTATCCCAACCGCCGCCGACGTCGTCGCCGAAGACGAAGCCGCGCTCGGACGCCTGTTTACCGTGGCGCGCAAATTGGCAGAGCAAGAAGGCGTGGACGAGAGCGGCTACCGTTTGGTGGTCAACTGCAAAGACGATGGCCATCAAGAAGTTATGCACTTGCACATGCACCTGCTCGGTGGCCGTGACTTGGGGGGCTCGACCTCGCGCCGTCCCGACTGACAGGTTTCGAAGCAAAAACTGTCGCCTGCCAGAGAGCACTCTCGACTAGCGAGGCTCGCTGGCTAGCCGGGAGATCTTCATTGGCAAAACATCAGGAGGCGTCTGTGTGTTCTCGACGGTCCCGCTAAGTCGCCCCCAGCAAGTTGAGCGAGCCGGTATAGAGCACGGTGCCCCCCAGTCGATCTCGCACTCTGATAGTTCTGGTACCTGAACGCCCGTAGGGTACGCATCGATAGCTGCGCTGTTCCGTGCTACTGGATGACATCAGTCGCGCATCGCAACCCTCGAGGTCGAGCACCATCGCGCTGCTCAGGTTCTGACCAGTGACGCGAAAAATAGTGTTGACCCCAATAGTTGTCTGCTCTGGAGTGACACTGGTTACGCGCATTTCGTTGCCTGT
>JBMYWE010000428.1:0-2771 GCA_049607125.1 Granulosicoccaceae bacterium
ATCGAGCCAATAAGCACAAAATGGTTGAAATACCCGTTTGTAAAATCCCTTCCGCTTTAAAATAATATTTGTGAGCCAGCACCTTATGAAAATCTAGGGTGCTGGTTGATATGGTTTAGTGAATTGGCTATTTAAGGCCTAAGCTATTGAAATATCTCCGTTTGCCCATAGATTGTTTGTATTGCCGCAAAGGCAATAACAAGGGCAAATATAAGGAGAATAATATGCCGATAAATAAACTTCCCTCAAGGAAAGCCGGTTTAACTATCACATCAGCGTTAGCGCTTGCGCTGTGCGTGCAAAGCGCAGTTTTTACCGTCGACGAGGGGCATGTGGGAATTGTCAAACGCTTCGGTAAAGCAGTGGCACAAGTGGAGCCGGGTATACATCTCAAAGTGCCGGTGATGGATTCCGTGGTCGAAATGGAAGTGCGTACCCGAAAAAATGTAGAGACTATGACAGCCGCCACCGCCGAGCAAATGCCTTTAAAAGCCGTGACTGCGGTCAATTGGACTGTCGCCCGCAGCGCCGCCATTGATTTGTACAAGCAATACGGTGGTTTGGATCAATTTGAACAGCGTATTCTAGACCCGCGTCTGCGCAGCGCCTCAAAAGCGGGCTTGGCCGAGTTTAAAGCCGAGCAGCTCATTCAAAACCGAAACGCTGCGATCAGGCGAATGGAACACTTGCTGGAAGAGGAAACGGCTGGTCTGCCGATTGAGTTGGGCGACGTGCAAATTGAGAATATCGATCTGCCGCAAAAATATATTCAGTCGATAGAAACCAAGCAGACAGAGCTCAACTTGGCTGCTGCGGAAAAACACAAACTTGAGCGACAAAACCTTGAGGCCCAGCGTGAGGTCAACACCGCCAACGCGGCGCGCGATGGCATGAAAGCTCGGGCCGACGGTGAGGCCTATAAAATCCGCGCTGAGGCGGAGGCCGAGGCTTTTGCCATTCACGAAAAAGGAGTGGCAGAGGCGGCGGCCATTCAGGCCAAAGCAGCAGCGATTGCCAACAACACCACGTTGGTCGCTTACATTCAAGCGCAGCAATGGAGCGGGGTCATGCCCACCACCGTCATGGGCGACAATCAGTCTGTGCTGTGGAACCTTGGCGCCAGTGCCGCCCAAGCGGAGAAATAAAGCCTAGCTCGCGCGCAGAAACGGCAGGCGCAGCTGTAGCTCTATCGGCGCCTGCCACGCGCCACCACCCGTTGCCCAAAGCTGCAGCATTGACGCGATGCTTTGCTTTAAATCAGGGTGTTGCTGCTCGTCCAGCGCATGATAATCGACCACCAAACGTTCAAACACTTGCTCTAAGGTTCGACCTAAGAGCTGCTGCGGGGCTTTTTCTCTAACGCTGTTCTCCAGTACTTGAGGGTGAAGTAAGGCCAGAGCGGTCAATTGCTCAGTCGCATTCTCAAGCAGCTCTAGGCGTTGTTCTGGCGGGGTTATAAATCCAAGTGGTGCACGTGCTCGTCGCATAATAGCCATCATCTCGAAGGCGTCAGCGTCTCTCTGAGTGGCGTATTTTTTTGCCACAGAAATGGCGTCATCGAGGCTGTACGGATTGAGCCCTGGCGCTTGGTCCAACCAGCGCTGAAACCGCACCCCCAGCATCTCTCGCTGCAAAAAGCGATGTTGTCCATCGCGCCATGTGCTCACGAGTTCGAGAGGAACTTGTTCTACATAGCTGTTACCGTCAATCGCCGGTTGCGTCGGCTGGGTGTTCGGCATAGCAAGCCCCCCTCTGCAAGAGCCGTAGAGCGTTCGTTGGCCGCGCTCCTCAAGTTGGCGCACTTCTACTTCGGCATGCGTCTTGTCGAGGCTCAATACCACGCCAGTGGCGTAGCCATCATCGATCAGATAGGGTGATTCGAGCGCTATCCAGACGCGCTGAGAGACTGTCAGAGCGTAGCCACCAGACGTGCAGAGGCACAGTGCCAATAGGCAAAATACTTGTTTCATTGGCCCATTATCGTCGCAGTTGCCACAGACTGAAAGCCTGCCCGATTATCTGGCTGTATAACATTGTTCTAACAGGACATTGCGGCACTGGCTATATCACAGGTAGAGTGGGTAGTTTGATCGCCAATATAACGAGCAGTGTGAGATGAAGTCCGACGTGGCAAGCCCCGAAATGCCCGATACGCAGGTATCGGTGCGCGAAGTTTTTGGTATTGATAGCGACCAGATGGTACCCGCTTACAGTTACAGCACCGAGCACGTGCCGGTACGTGATGAGCAGTACCTCTTTGACCCAACCACCACACGGGCAATTTTGGCCGGTTTTAGCCACAACCGCCGCGTGATGGTCAGTGGGCTGCACGGCACCGGTAAATCTACCCATATCGAGCAGGTGGCTGCGCGCCTTAATTGGCCCTGTCTGCGCATCAATCTCGACAGCCACGTCAGCCGCATCGACTTGATCGGCAAAGACGCCATCACCCTGCGCGATGGACAACAGGTGACCGAGTTCCTCGACGGCATTTTACCGTGGGCCTTTCAGCGCAACATTGCGCTTGTGTTTGATGAGTACGACGCTGGCCGCCCCGATGTGATGTTCGTGATTCAGCGTGTGCTTGAGAGCGGTGGCCGCCTGACATTGCTCGACCAGAGCCGCGTTCTCGAGCCGCACCCGGCATTTCGTCTGTTTGCTACAGCGAACACGGTCGGCATGGGGGACAGCACCGGCATGTACCACGGCACCCAATCTATCAACCAAGCTCAACTCGATCGCTGGTCGATCGCCACCACGCTCAACTATCT
>JBMYWE010000429.1:0-2771 GCA_049607125.1 Granulosicoccaceae bacterium
CCCAACAACTTTAGGATCGTTGAATGGCATGCTATTGGAGACCCAAGCATCATAATCCTCAGGTGACTGCGTGCGCAGCATCAAATCCTCGACCCAATCGGTGGCTGGCCAGCCAGTCGCACCGCCGGAACCTAGTCCGATACACCAAGGGGTGCCACCGTCCGCTACTATCTGATCACTGAGCGCTCTAAGCTCTTCCATGGTGGTGGGAACTTCATATTCGGCGTCTTCGAAGTTCTCGGGGGAATACCAAACCAGGGATTTGACGTCGACCTTATAGAAAAAGCCATATAGAGACTTCTCACCGTCTTTGCCTGGAAACGAGCCCAGATCAACCCAGCTCTGGCCGGCTGCATAGTTTTCTTGAAGCCAGTTGGCTGTGTCTGGATTTAGCGGGGTGAGATGACCTTGCGAGGCGAGGTCAGCGGCTAGACCTGGTTGTGGGAAGATAGCGATATTCGGAGCAGAGCCCGCTTGTACGTCGATGGAAATCTGCTGTTCAAAGCTATCAGAGCCAGAATATTTGACGTCGACGCCAGTCGCTGCTTCAAAGTAGGCGAGCACGTTTTCAACTAGTTCCTTGTCGGGACCTAACCATGGGCCAAAGACGGTGAGTTCTTGCCCTTTTAGTTGCTCTGATTTTAGAGCATCGAAGCTTGCCCAGTTAAAGCGATTGTCTTCGCCTACAGGGAATTTGAGATCTGCAGCTGTTGCAGAAGTGGCAGCCAATAGACTGATAGCCGCCGCGATGAGTGTCATTTTCATAACTATATTTCCTTTCGCAAGTGCCTCGGATTGTACAGAGTTGTTCTGTGAATCCAAAGCGCTTTGGATTTTAGATTCAAAATAATCACTTCTGCGTAGATTGCAGAAGCGATTATTTTGTTAACTGACAACTAGAAAGTGTGGAAAAAGCGCAAACGTAGCGCAGTCTCATCCTCTTCGGCGCTGTCAGCACTGGCAATGCTGGCACCCAATTGTGCGTTAGTATTCTCGCTGCCCATCAGATTGGGGAACAAGTAACGTGCATATATAGTGCTCGCTGAGTCGTCAGCGGCGCCGCCCTCGTCTTCGGTAGAGTGGTAGCCTAAGCCGATGTTTCCAGACTCGATATTGACATTGAACGTGGTGTGATCAACATCGCCAGTTGAACCGCTAGCGGCGTTCATTTTGAGGGCGAACGCGTCTGTTGCATAGCGAATGTAGAGGCCCAGACCGTCTGTTTCAACACCGCCAATGTCCAGTGTTTCGTAGCTAGCGGAGACGTTTAAATCGTCCGTCACGATGGCAGTAATGGCCGGTCGAAACCCCGAGATGGCGTTTTCATCGTTTCCGCTGGTTTCGCCCCAGAAGGTTCCCAACTGAAATGAAACTCTGTCATTTGCAGCGACATCCAGTGCTATTTGACCATAATCGGCGCCCGATCTTCCGCGAACCGCGCTGCCTTGATAATTGGTTGCGGTGCCCAAGACGTTGAGGATCGTGTCGGTGCCTTTGGAGAAGGTTTCGATGCCTTCAAAGCGGCCGAATTTTAACGACCATTTGCCGCGACCTAGACTAAACCATACGTCGTCAATACCGGTGCCTCCGTCCTTGGTGAGGTTAATTGTGCCTTTTCCAGCCAGCGTTGCGTCTCCAACAGTTTGAGTGCCTGAAGCATTGAGCTGTACGCGACCGCCTTGAGAGTAGTTTTCGCCGTCAGCGCCGCCGGCGTTCTGTTGAAAAGTGGTGTCTAACTCAACGTTTCCGCCCAGAGAAATCTCTGCTGCTGCTGGTGCGCAGGCAAGGCTGACGAGTAGCGCGGTGCAGCTTAAGGCTTGCTTGTGGATTGTGGTTTTTTTCGAATGCATTGTTCGCTCCGTTAGGTGTGTTGGTGGCCAAGTCGTTCGAGCTCTTAAGTGGCTAGTTATACGTTGGCATTGCTCTATGTGAGTGCATGTTAAAAAGCGCCGTGAATCATCAAATCGATTTGGGCAAGCAAAAAATGAGATTTTTCGTCAAAATTGATGGATAAAATCAAAGCGCTTTGGTTATTATATTGGCAAAGTGTAAGTGTTTGTCAATGCGGGAGATGCAAAATATTGCACAGTGTTCAGAGGATAGCCTGGGGCACCAGCACGAAAATTTTTAAGTTGTTCAGGTAAAAGCTGCGAAAATAGAAAAGACTGCGGTTGATCCGAATGAAAGCGATTTGTTGGTTGCTTGTCGCGTTAATTTGGTTTTTTTAGGTTTGACTGCGTTCCATTGGGCAAGATTGTTTTCACGCCTTTGTATCAACTTCTCTGTCACCGGTTTAGCTGAAATGAATTTAAAAAAACTTGCCCAATTGCTCGATTTGTCGCCTACAACCGTCAGCCGTGCGCTCAATGGCTTCCCAGAAGTGAGTGAATCCACCCGTATTCGAGTGCAGCGTGCTGCCGAGCTTCATAATTACCAGCCCAATGCAAAAGCGAAAGGCTTGGCGACAGGGAGAACCAATACGATTGGCCACATTATTCCCGTCTCTGATCGTCATGAAATGGTGAATCCGATCTTCGCCGATTTTATATCTGGAGCGAGCAAGGCTTATCTGGAAGCTCGCTACGACATGTTGATTTCTCTGGTCGAAGACAGCGATGAGGAGTCCGCCTATCAAAAGATTGCCGCGCGAGGTCGGGTTGATGGGCTAATTGTGCACGGCCCGAAGGTGGAGGATGCTCGATTGAAGCTGCTCAAAGGACTGGGTCTGCCTTTTGTAGTACACGGCCGCATGATCAACACCGAGGGATATT
>JBMYWE010000430.1:0-2458 GCA_049607125.1 Granulosicoccaceae bacterium
CTCATTGGGTAAGTAAGACGTTTTGTTGTAATGACTTTGGATTGCATCGTTGGCGATCTCGACGCTGACGCGGTCCATCTCAATCGGGTCAAAATTGCGTAGCGCAATGCTCGCCTTAAATGGCTGGTGCAGCCCGCTCTGCAGTTTGAGTTCGCTCAAGCTCAGGGCTGAGGCTTGACTGGACAAGGACCACAGGGTCGCCGCAATCGTAGCCTGGAGTAGTCTTTTTGACGCGAGCTTGCGAAAAGTTTTGACGGACATGCTGTTATCGCCTCAGTAAATCTGATGAGTATTGAGGCTCAAGAATGCAAAAGCTGCGCCGACTGAATATGCTCTTATGCGCACGGCTTTAAGTTATCTGTTTGGCAATTAACCCAACCTAGATTCGTGAAAATGCTGCTTTAATAGTGGGGATTGGCGAAGTCTTCAGTGTCTAAGGATGCATTGCGTGCACGTTCGTCCGAACTGAGCTCGACAGCGAAATCATTACTGAGGCTCAAGTTTTCAGCCCACGTGTCACCTACCGTCAAGTGATCTGGGGCCGCCAAGTTACTAAAGTGGGTCGCCCAGTCTATCTCCGGCAGCAATTGCTCCATCGCCGTTTGGGCGCGTGGCTTGACCAGTGCATCGCCAATACGACCGCGTTGGCCCCATTTGACCACCACTTCGGTGATTTCGTCTCCCTGGCTGTCAACGCCAATTACTTCTTGCTCAATAAACGCTGTGTCTCTCTGAAAACCGTAGTGACGCTGCATCATGGTTTCTTCGACCAGCATGGCGAAATCTTCGTAACGGGTTGTGTAGGCGTAAGTGGCATTGGCTCCTTCTGACTCCAGAGATGCACCCGCAAGGGAGCCACGCAATGAGGTCGTTTGTACCGAAGCTGTCAAACCCAGATACAAAGCCGCAGCGTAGTCGAGCAAAGTCTCGGAAGTTAATGGAAGCCCGCTTTGCACGTAGTCACTCATTTGCCCGCCTTCGGGATTAATCAACTGGTGAAAACCTGCTTCTGAACTCAAGCTGGCGAGGCGGTTAGTCTCTATAAAGTCATTGGCATGCGCCAACTCGTGGAACAACAGACGTGCCAGTGACTGCACCATGTCTTCTTCGGTGCGGGAAGTCGCATCGTTGGAAGAGTAGGCGTAGTTGCCATTGTCCACGTAACGCCAGGCAGGCAGGGTGGTCATTTGCGTGGCGTAGGCTCCGCGAAAATCCTCGTGGTCGCTGATGGTGTCCTTTTCCGCTTGCGTGAGCCACAAGTACTTGGGATCTAGGTAGATCGTGCCCGAGCTGCTCAAAAAGAAGCTGGGGCGAACATCATCGTCGATGACGATCGCCGCTAGAGGTTTGCTGAGCGTGCGGATTTCGCTGGGAAGCAGGTTTAGTGCTTGTTCAAAACGTGCACCCATCCAGTCGTGCGAAACAGACACGCGCGACATGATTTCATCGACGGTGGGGATGTCTGAGCTGTCGACCTCTAGCGGTGGCAGCTCGCCAATCGTGCACACGCGGTCTCTTTGGTAGAGCCCCGGGCAAACGGCTAGCGCTTCCGCGTAATCGGAATCTGTTCGATAACTTTTGAGGTCACTCAAATCGGGGGGCGTGTAGCCATTGCTGGCGCTGCTGCCGGAGTCGCAGGCGCTGAGTAGTAAGCAAGTGGCCAGCAAAAGGTATGGCGTTTTGAACATGAAAGGCTGTCCCCTGAGTCCTTGTTTAGACATAGCTTTAGGGAACCACTGCTATGCATCCGACACAGCTTTTGATCTGTCGGGTGGCGTTCCCTTGGATCCATGTTGCAACTGCAGCGCCAACAAGGGCGCTGCTAGGTAATGTTTTACCAATAGAAAGTGTTACTGAAGGCGGGGCAAGGCCGAATAACCAGCGGTGAATCCGCGCAGCGATAGGTTAAGATCCATCACTTCACCATTGACGGCCACCAAGCGAATCGTCGCGTCGTTTCCTTTCTTAAAAGCGGCCAGTACTTTTTCATCCAAGGGCAGTCCGGCGACGCAGCCTTCGGGGTTACAGTGGTGGTACGGCGCGACAAATGCTCCCTTTTTGTCAATTGAGATAGCCAGACCCTCTTGCAGAGCGACCATCAGCGGCACGGTGATAAGCACCGCCGGAATGGTTGAGTCTTTGGCTTCTTGTAGGTAGCCAGCTGCAGCGCGCAGTACGGGATTGCCCTCTTGGCCGAAAACGATTTGTTCGAGCACGCAGGATTGCTGTTGGAGCTCTTCGCTGTTGACGCAGCGGGCAGTCCAGTCGGTAAATTGTTGAGCGTCGTCAATACCTTTGGCGCCTGGGGCAAAAGCGATAGCCAGTGTGCTGAGCGCTGCTAGTGCGGTGTGCTTCACAGTTTTTTGCATGTAATTCGTATCTATTTTTAAACCTGATAGGGTAGATAGTAGTGTCCCGTGGGCTTTTCGGGGCAATTTATTGACACGTTCGTCGTTGA
>JBMYWE010000430.1:2468-2759 GCA_049607125.1 Granulosicoccaceae bacterium
TCTTGCTGGTCATGAGCGCGGGGCTGATGCTTGGTTGCTCTGAGTCATCGTCGGTGTTGACACCAACGGACTCGGATGGCGAGACGGGCGTACAGACACGCATGCCCAGTTTTACAAACGCGCAGACCATGCTAGAGCAGTTTCGCCGCGCAGCCCGTGCTGAGAGCAGTGCGCAATTGGCTTTTCCGGTGGCCGAGGTCGACGCTGTGGCTGGCAATGAAGGCGCTGGTAGCGCTGGGCCTGGGATCGTCACGAGCGGCACCAATGTGCAGGTACAAGGTGTCGATGAAG
>JBMYWE010000431.1:0-2754 GCA_049607125.1 Granulosicoccaceae bacterium
AAATACACCGAATTTCCCACATTCTGAAATTACACTTTTTATTCAAAATGTGGATAAGCCTTAATAAAATGTGGATAAGTCAATGGTTATGCACAAAATGATGGATGCATAGTCGTTCTTCAATTCTGGAAAGAATGAAAATCAGTTAGTTATAGGTGTCTTTGTGTTACCAGCATCCCTATAATGTTGAAGACCCCATTATCAGCAGATAAAAACCTAACCTCACACCGGCCCAGTCCACCAAGCCTGTGACGATAAATATCAAGTTGCGCCAGCTGTATTCTTGATTTGCTGTCCCGAAAGGATCGCCGTTAGCCTTGTTGGCGGTGCGCTGCACCCAATAAATTGGCAACAATTCGAGAAAGCCAAGCAACACACTGGCAAGCTCAAATAGACCCGAATATCCCGACGCACTAGCGGCCCGACCAACAGCATCTGACAGCAGCGCAGCTACTCCAGCCGACTCGTTCACCATGGCTTAGCGCCGTTTTTTACCCTAGAAAACAAACCAAACACAAAAAATGGGCAGAATATGGCTCGCAGGAGAGACGAAGTTTTTCTGCTGTGTACGCGCCTATGTGCTGCCAGTGCTTGTAGTACCAGTAGCAGGCGTACAGACCAAAGGTCGCGCAGAGTAGCACCATCGTTTTCGTTGTTGAGCTGGGGGAAAGCGGGTAGTTTTTTAAGCGCATTTAGCTGTGTATCGATTTCCGCTTCTGGTGCAGCATACTGTTCGATTGCTGCCACTTCGGTCACTCCTTTGATTGATAGCCCTTGCTGACGCGGATGACACGCCTGTTGATACTACTCACGCTAGCGGCAACATTGGCTATATTTACCACCATAAGTTTCTTGCATTTTTGAACACCTCAATCTAATTGCGTGGCAACACGAATTTCCCCTGAGATTCGAGTAACCACTACGCACTCAATAACCTCAGGAGCGACCCATGCGCTGTCACGAAGTAGACTACGAATTATTTGGCGACGATATGCAGATCGTCGAAGTGGAGTTAGACCCTAGCGAGACAGTGATCGCCGAAGCCGGCGCTATGAACTACATGGATGACGGGATCGTCTTTGAGTCCAAGATGGGCGATGGCTCCCAGCCTACCTCAGGGCTGATGGATTCACTGTTGCACATCGGCAAGCGGGTATTGACCGGCGAGTCAATTTTTATGACTCACTTTAGCAACGCCGGCCAGGGCAAAAAACGCATCGCTTTTGCAGCCCCGTATCCCGGCAAGATTATTCCGATCGATATGTCGACCGTCGGTGAAGAGTTAATTTGCCAAAAAGATGCCTTTTTGTGCGCCGCTCTAGGCACCTCGGTGGATATCTCCTTTCAAAAACGACTGGGCACCGGTTTCTTCGGTGGTGAGGGTTTTATCTTACAGCGCCTGCGCGGTGACGGCATGGCCTTCGTACATGTGGGGGGCACCGTTATTAAGCGAGAACTCAAAGGTGAAACCATTCGCGTGGACACCGGCTGCCTCGCCGCTTTTACCAGTGGGGTGGAATACGACATCGAACGCGCCGGCAATCTCAAGTCCATGGTGTTCGGCGGTGAAGGTTTGTTTTTGGCTACTCTACGAGGCACGGGTACCGTGTATTTGCAAAGCTTGCCATTTTCTCGCTTGGCCAACCGTGTATTACAAGCTGCATCCTATGGTGGAAGCAAGGGCGAGGGCTCGGTGCTCGGCGGCCTAGGCAATATGTTTGAGAGCAGATGAGAAAATAGCTTAGTTTTCAGTAGTACCAAGCAACTTCAATTTAGACGACTAAAATACAGTTTGAAACACAGATCTGCAGCATTTTGCTGCTTGAACAACATAGGTAAAAAAAAATTAAAAATAACCTCAATATCGCGTTGCTCTTTACAGCTCGATACCGTATCTTGCGCGACTTCTTGAGGGACAAGAGCTTGGTACAAAGCTCATAGAACACGAACACACCAAAGGATTAAAAAACATGCAAGCCAATAACCGTGCGCTATCTAGCGACGCAAGCTCAGAGCAGGTTGACGAATCGATGAACGCTCAGCCAACTGCTCGACAGCGGCCTACCGAGCAGAACTCTGCGTATGTAGAGCAGACCATCGATTTTCACCACTGTGGCCAAGAGATTGAAAACGTTGTGGTGCTAAGCATCAACTAATCGCTCAAACTCAGAACGTATAAAAGGCTTCGAAACATCGAAGCCTTTTTTGTTTGACAGCTGCTTCCCGCTGTCGGGCTACTAGGCTACGAGCTCAGCCACGCGGTCAAAGAGCAGAGGCGGTTCGTCTTTGCCGAGTAATTTCTCTAGGTGTTTTGGCGGTAAATAGCTCAAGTCATGGATACACTCTAGTGGGTGTTTTTCTCGCACTGCTGCGATTTGATCTTGTGACAACACAACCCCCGGCCCAAGATCTAAGAAGTCTTCGCGCCACCCCACGCGGTTGTAGAAGGCGAGCGCGCATTCCAATCGCAACTGACAAACACCCTGAAGTGGCGGCGGAAGTTTGGCAAAAAAACTGCCATCGGCCAGCACTTGCTCTAAATCCGGCGTATCCAGTAAGGCAGGCTTGAGTTTGCTGACAACTTCAAAGAGGTCGTGACGCATGCGCGCTGACAGAGACTCACCGCCACCGCACAAGCGGGCTGTTTCAGAGATGGGATCTTGGTTTTCGGTGCTCATAATCGGGTGTCCGTCGGTTTCTGATGTGGCATGTTAAACAATAAGAATTTTTAACCTAAGTTGGCTCTGCCGTTCT
>JBMYWE010000432.1:0-270 GCA_049607125.1 Granulosicoccaceae bacterium
AGGAATGTGCGGGTATTCTTCGATAGCGGCGAGTATCAGGTGGCGCAGAAAAGGGGCACCAGCGTACTTTCGCGCCCCGGCTGAGCCCTGCAAAATGACAGGCGAATTAGTCTTGTCGGCCGCCTCCATAATGGCGCGGACTTGCTCGAGATTGTTTACATTAAAAGCAGGCACGCCGTAGCCATTTTCGGCAGCGTGGTCCAGCATTTGTCGCATTGAAATCAAAGCCATGGTTTAACTCTCACTGTGGGCGCTACAACGGCAGCGCCA
>JBMYWE010000432.1:280-2747 GCA_049607125.1 Granulosicoccaceae bacterium
TGAATTGATGCGCCAACTCTACTAAACCTCTCACCGAGGTTGGCGAGAGGCTCTCGCGGCAACATCTTAAGACTGGGCACGCTTTTGTAGCATGGCTACCGCGGGCAATGTCTTACCCTCAAGAAATTCAAGGAACGCGCCACCACCGGTAGAAATATAAGAAATTCTATCGGCGAGATTATATTTATCAACAGCGGCTAAGGTGTCGCCACCGCCAGCAATCGAGAACGCATCAGAGGCGGCGATGGCTTCACCCAAGGCTCTCGTGCCCGCTGAGAACTGCTCAAATTCAAACACACCCACTGGGCCATTCCAGACGATAGTGCCCGCATTTTTGACGATTTCACACAGGCGCGCTGTGGTGTCAGGGCCTACGTCGAAAATCATGTCGCCATCCTCTACGTCACCAACAGCGCGTGTCGTAGCGGGCGTGGCTTCGTCGAATGCTTCGCCGACCACAACATCCGTCGGAACGGGAATCTCACCCCCTTTGGCTTGCGCTGCCGCCGACAGGCGCTTGGCTTCAGGCACGAGATCGTCTTCGCAAAGGCTCTTGCCCACTGGGTGCCCTTCAGAGGCAATAAAGGTGTTGGCGATGCCGCCGCCGACGATCAGCTGGTCAACTATCTGGGAGAGTGAATCCAGTACGGTGAGTTTGGTGGATACTTTAGAGCCACCAACGATCGCCACCATCGGGCGGGCTGGGTTGTCGAGCGCCTTGCCCAACGCCTCAAGCTCGCCCATCAGCAATGGACCAGCACAGGCAACTGGCGCGTGTTCACCGACACCGTGGGTGGAGGCCTGCGCGCGATGGGCGGTGCCAAAGGCGTCCATTACAAAAACATCGCAGAGCGCCGCGTACTGCTTGGCCAATGCCTCATCGTCTTTCTTCTCACCGGCGTTAAAGCGCACGTTCTCCAACAGTACAACTTGGCCATCCTGGAGTTCAGGCGCTTGCTCTAGGTAGTTATCGACCAACTGAACCTCTTTACCGAGCAGGCCGCCCAAGTGGCCGGCCACGGGCGCCAAACTGTACTGGGCCTCGGGTTGGCCTTCTGTAGGGCGACCCAAGTGCGACATCAGCATCACCTTGGCACCGGCGGCCATGGCTTGCTCAATCGTGGGCATTGAGGCACGGATACGGGCGTCGGAAGTGACCGCTCCATCGTTGACAGGGACATTGAGATCTAGGCGTATCAAGACGCGCTTACCGGCCAGCGGCAAATCACTCATGCGCAGCACATTCATAGACAGAAGCTCTCTTTGAGATTAAAAACGATTTGGCTGAAATGCAGCTGTTCAGCGGGACTGAGAGGCGATAGCCCTTAAAAGCCCGTGTTTGCTAAGTCAGCGCAAGGCAAGCGGACGCGGTGCCACCTGCTCCATTTCTATGCATTGTTATAGCAGCGGCGCGTCGAGCACGTTCTATAGCAACCTGCGAGTCACCACCGGCAGCTACCGATTTAAAAGCTCGAGCCCCGCGAAAAAACGGTGCGGACCGCCCCCAGCAGGAGCGGCCCAAGGCAGGTGCTCAAGCGAGCACTTGCTGCTCCCAAGGCGGCACTTAGCTGTCGACCAGCAAGTCGCCGCCAGCGGCTACAACTGCATCCACGGTGAGACCAAAGTGCTGGAACAAGGCACCGGCGGGGGCAGATTCGCCGAAGGTATCCACACCCACAACGCCACCTTCAAGGCCAACAAACTGGCGCCAGCCAGACGTTTCACCGGCTTCGACAGCCAAACGCGGCACACCCAAGGGCAGCACGCTGTCGCGGTAGGCCGAATCCTGTGCCTTGAAGGCATCGGTGGAAGGCATAGACACCACGCGCGTGGCTTTGCCTGCCGCGTCGAGCTTGGCTTTGGCTTCCATCGCCAGCCCTACCTCAGAACCCGTGGCAATGATCACCAATTGGGCCGCACCGTCGCAGTCGGCCAGCACGTAACCACCCTTGGCGATGTCGGCCACTTGAGCGGGCGTACGCTCTTGCGGTGGCAATCCCTGGCGCGACAGGGCCAGACACGTTGGGCCGTCTTGCTTTTCGATGGCACTGCGCCAAGCGACAGCTGTCTCGGTGGCATCGCAGGGGCGCCAGAGAGACATCCGCGGAATCATGCGCAAGGTGGCGATCTGCTCGACCGGCTGGTGCGTAGGGCCATCCTCACCCAGACCGATAGAGTCATGAGTAAAAACGTATATGCCCTGCTGCTTCATCAGTGCGGCCATGCGAAGCGCGTTGCGGCAGTACTCCGAGAACATCAGGAAAGTCCCGCCGTAAGGGATAAAACCGCCGTGCAAGGCCATGCCGTTCATAATCGCAGCCATGCCAAACTCTCGCACACCGTAGTTGATGTAGTTGCCGTCGGGGTTGGCAAGCACTTCGCGCGAGCCAGACCACATGGTGAGGTTGGAGCCGGCCAAGTCAGCTGACCCGCCGAGCATCTCTGGCAGCACAGGGGCGTAGGCTTC
>JBMYWE010000433.1:0-2745 GCA_049607125.1 Granulosicoccaceae bacterium
GACTATCACCCGCGTTTATCGAGGGCGCGGACGCTCACTGCAGAGCTTGGCCGAGTCTAGTTTTGACGCGTGGACGAAGTTTTACAAGCAAGATGAGAATGCCCCTAACGCGATTGTGAGTTACTACGCCAAGGGGATGCTAGTGGCGATGGCCTTAGATTTAGTGATGCGTATGCGCACCGACAATCGAGTTGGTTTGGATCATGTGATGCAGCATCTTTGGCAAGAGTACTGCGAGGGTCGGGAAGGGATTTTGGAGCGTCACGTCGAAGAAGTAGCGGAGCGGCTTTGCGGTACTAGCCTCAAAGAGTTTTTTGATGTAGCTGTGCGTGGAGTGGGAGATCTTCCGCTCGATGAGTACCTTGCAGCACACGGCGTAGAGATGCGCTGGCGCGCTGCCGTCTCTACAGATGACAAGGGTGGTGCACTTGAGCGCGGAAGCAGTATCAATCAAGCGGCACTCGGCTTACAGCTTGGTGGTGCTTGCAAAGTAGGCTTTGTTTTTCAGGGTGGGGCTGCGCACGCGGCTGGTGTGAGTGCTGGAGATGAGCTTGTCGCTTGGAATGGTGTTCGGCTCAGTGCGACGACACTCAAGCAGCATCTGCGGCGCCATGCACCAGGTGACCAAGTTAAGCTGGTGGCGTTTCGCCGCGATGAGCTGATGCGCTTTGAGGTGCAATTGCAATCGGCACCTCTGGACACTTGCGCGCTGTCGACCAAAGAAGGGCGTGAGCCGCTGCGCGATGAGTGGTTGCTTGGCGAATGACGGCTGAAGAGTTGCCCCTGCGGGAGGCGAGCATTCGTCATGCGGCGGGGCAGGTTGCTGACAAGGTTGCAATACATATTTTTGAACAGCTGCCCTCCACCAACAGCTGGTTGCTAGAGCACGGTGCAGCCGGTGACACCTGCCTTTGCATTGCCGATCGTCAGATGTCTGGTAAGGGGCGCCGCGGCCGGCAGTGGCAGAGTGATGGCGGGGGTTTTACCTGTTCTATTCGATTGAGTTTGCAGGTGCCTGCTGCAGAGGCGGGAGCTTTTAGTTTAGTAGTGGCGCTATGCCTGCGTGATGCACTCATTGCTCTGGGCGTATCTGAGGTGGGTCTGAAATGGCCCAATGACTTACTACATCAATGGCGTAAGCTGTCTGGCATTTTACTGGAAGTTGCGCACAGTGATGAGCGACGGATCGAGCTGGTGTGTGGGGCGGGAGTCAATTGGCGACCCTTGGCTAGCGACGTCGACCAACCTATTATTGACGTGCATACTTTGGCTCAGGCATCCCAATTAGACCGCAATCACTTGGCGGGTTACTGGTTGGCCGCTATGCTGAAGGCTAAACAGCGCTATGAGCGAGATGGTTTCCATGCCTTCGCCGAACAGTGGCGCGCTGGTGATTTGTTGCACGATGCCTCTGTACTTGTCCTTCGTGGCGAGCAGCGGCTGGAAGGTATTTCGCGTGGTGTCGACGCCTCTGGTGCGCTGATTCTCGAAAACGAACACGGCGTGCAGCAGATGCACGCTGGTGAGGTGAGCCTGAGGCGCCGATGAAACTGCTAGTCGATATAGGCAATACACGGCTGAAGTCCGCTCTACTAGATCAGGGAGCGTTGATAGAGCCTCGTTCCTTGGTATGGCGCGGAGAATCTCTGCGCGAAAGTCTAGAGGAGCTCTGGAGAGGTTTTGTGCCGAGCGCCGTCGCGATCGCTTCTGTGGCTCCGGACGCAATGGTAAATTCAGTATCGCAATACAGCCAGAGCACGTGGAATAAAACGCCAGATATTGCTCGCGTTCAAAAGGAGTGCTTTGGGTTACACTGTGGCTACCTGCAACCCGAGAGCTTGGGCGTGGATCGTTGGTTGGCTATGTTGGGAGCGTGGGGGAGGCAGCAGACCTCATGGTTAGTTGCTGATCTCGGCACAGCTGCAACCTTGGACGTGATAGATTCTAGCGGTAGGCATCTCGGAGGCTGTATTTTCGCGGGTATTGAAACTCAGCGTCGCGCGCTCTCACGCAGTACGGCAGCTCTACCTCAGGTCGACCGAGAGACTCACGAGTTGCTGGCGCGAGAAACTCGCGAAGGGGTGGCCTTGGGTACGCTTTTGTCGGTGGTGGGAGGTGTCCGCGAGCTGTATAGCAATGCTCGAGACTGGCCACAATGTGAAGGATTACAGCTTTGCCTGACAGGCGGTGCGTCTCCGGTAGTCGCCCGACGTTTGGGCCTTGATCACGAGGTTTTCCCTAGCTTGGTGCTCGAAGGTTTGGCGATGAGCGTTTTCGCTGAAAAAATTTCTACGCCACAGACGGTTGCCAACGCAAAGTAATTCTTATATAGTTCCGTTTTTGGTGGCAATGCCTCCGAAACTGCCGGCATAGCTCAGTTGGTAGAGCAACTGACTTGTAATCAGTAGGTTGGGGGTTCGATTCCTCTCGCTGGCTCCAGAATAAATATAAACAATGGCAAAAGCAAAAGAAACCAAACTAAAGAAAAATACGTATAAGCGGACTTCTGTAGGCAATTCTAGATGGTCTCGACCAAAGAACAAGAATAAACGCAGAAATTGGAAACGATATCGTGGCCAAGGAAAATAATTTTTATTTTGAGACTTTATGTGAGTATAAACGTCCTGACGGTACCAGGGGGTGGATACTAACCGTTAAACCTAAACCCAAAGAAGAAAAATGAAGGGAAGACAGGCAAAACGAATGAGGCAGGAAAGTGCCTTGAAACGTACAGAGGCACAACTT
>JBMYWE010000434.1:0-2717 GCA_049607125.1 Granulosicoccaceae bacterium
CCGCTTTTGCCCCTACTACACCCTTGGCTGACTCAAAGGCCATCAACGCTTCTAGCTTGCTAAGCATCAATGGCGAGGTCTTTTGATCTCGCCGAGATTGGTATTCAATCTCTCCATCGGCAACACGGCGCAACAGATCTAACGCTGCCTCTTCGAGTTGCTCGGGTGCAACCACAGCGTCAACAGCACCAACTTTCAACGCAGCTGCTGCTTTGTTTTGGGTGCCGCCAGCAATCCATTCGATGGCGTTGTCCACACCGACAAGACGCGGCAAGCGGACGGTGCCTCCCCAACCAGGCATGATGCCAAGCTTGGTTTCGGGTAGACCAATTTTTGCCTTGTGACTGGCCACGCGAAAATCACAGCTCAAACAGACTTCAAAGCCTCCGCCCAAAGCTTCGCCGTTTATTGCAACCACGGTTGGGCAATCGAGATCCTCAAGGCGATTGAAAAGTTTGTTTACTTCAGTCACTGACGCGCTAATTGACGCATTGTCTTGCTGGAAAAAACCAAGGAACTCTGTGATATCAGCCCCGACAATAAACACCGACTTACCGCTATCGAGTAACAAACCACGTAAGTCACTGAGCTGCTCAAGTGCATCGAGCGCTTCACCGAGTTCTTTGAGCGTATGACGGTTGAGCTTGTTGACGCTTTCACCTGCTAGGTCAAAACGCAGTCTGTATAAACCATCGGTGATTGCACCGACACTAACTGCTGAGCCTTGAAACACCATATTGGGGTTCTCCGGTTGCGGTAATACAAAGTAAGAGAGAAGTTGGGTTTGTGACTCCCAACTTTGTAGAATTTCAACTCTGGGTGATACCAGTTCGAATAAAACGGGTGCGTAGTGAGCCATGCACACCCGCGAGGGGCTTTAGAACTGGAAGTTTTGCTCTTCCATAGCCATCAGCGTATCCGGACCTTCGAGAATGGTTGCTTTCAATGATCGGGTACGCGGCAGAATCTTGGCGTAATAAAAGCGAGCCGTGTCGAGCTTGGCTTTGTAGAATTCAGGATCACCTTCACCCGACTCGAGTTTTTGTCCAGCAACCATTGCTGAACGCGCCCACAAATAGGCCAATGTGACGTAGCCCGAGTACATCAAGTAATCCACTGATGCCGAGCCGGCCATGTCACGATTTTTGGCCGAAGCCGCCATCATGCGCAGTGTCAGGTATTGCCACTCCCACACCATCTTGCGCAATGGCCAACGAAACTCTTTTGCAGCCGATCCACTGGATTCTTTCAGGAACGCATTGATCACTTTGCAGAAAACTTTGAAACTCTCGCCTTTGTTCAGCAAAATCTTGCGACCGACTAAATCTAAGGCTTGTATACCTGTGGTCCCTTCGTAGAGCATAGAGATACGTGCATCGCGTACATTTTGCTCCATACCCCACTCGTGGATATACCCGTGACCACCAAAGCACTGAAGACCCAGGTTGGCTGATTCATAGCCAACTTCCGTGAGAAAAGCCTTGGCTACCGGAGTCAAAAGCTGCAGCAGGTGCTCGGCGTGTTCGCGAACGGCCTCGTCCTTACTCTCATGCACTAAATCGTTTTGCTGAGACAAATAGTAAATCAGCACACGACCACCCTCAGAGAAGGCTTTTTGAGTAAGCAACATACGTCGCACATCGGGGTGCACGATGATTGGATCGGCGGGTTTGTCTGGCGCTTTGGCCCCAGTGAGTGCGCGCATCTGCAAGCGATCTTTGGCGTAACTCAACGAATTCTGAAAACCCCACTCAGCGTGAGCTACGCCTTGCACGGCTGTCCCTATGCGTGCGGTGTTCATGAAAGTAAACATACACTTGAGACCTTCATTGGCGGGGCCAATCAGATAGCCAGTCGCCCCATCAAAGTTGATGGCCGCCGTGGCGTTGCCGTGAATCCCCATCTTGTGCTCTAGCGACCCACATGTCACTCCGTTACTCTCGGTCACCGCACCCTCTTCGGTAAATTTCATCTTCGGCACGATAAAGAGTGAAATCCCTTTCACCCCCTCTGGGGCATCAGGCAGACGCGCCAACACGATATGGACGATGTTATCAACAAAATCATGGTCACCTGCCGAGATAAAGATCTTGCTGCCGGTGATTTTGTAGCTACCATCTTCCTGCGGCTCTGCTCGGGTACGCAACAGACCGAGATCGGTACCGCAATG
Organism: Granulosicoccaceae bacterium; assembly: GCA_049607125.1. Classification (GTDB taxonomy): domain Bacteria; phylum Pseudomonadota; class Gammaproteobacteria; order CALCKW01; family CALCKW01; genus CALCKW01. The sequence goes on from JBMYWE010000434.1 coordinate 2,171, forward strand.
AGGCTCGGTGAGACACATGGTGCCGGTCCACTCGCCACTGATCAGGCGTGTGAGGTAAGTTTGGCGTTGTTCATCGGTGCCGTGGGCCACTAGGGTTCGCATGGCTCCGTGGCTGAGACCCGGGTACATGGTCCAAGACCAGTTGGCCGTGCCGCACATTTCACTGGTGACAGTGCCGAGTGATTCTGGCAGGCCCTGACCACCGTATTCGGTATGATGGGTCATGGACGGCCAGCCATTGGCGACGAAAGTCTCGTAGGCTGCTTTAAAACCCGTCGGCGTCGTGACAACACCGTCAGCTAGCGTGCAGCCCTCAGTATCTCCCGTTTGGTTCAGAGGCGACAGCTCGCGTTCGGCGAATTTCGCGCCTTCCTCCAATACCGCGTCGGTCAAGTCTTGTGTAGCTTCATCAAAGCCGAGCGCCTCGTAGTGCTCCGGCATCTTGACCACATCATTAAATGCAAATTTGATATCTGAAAGGGGTGCCTTATATTCGCCCATACTACAGCCTCTCGCCAAGCGATTGATTATTATGGTGTATAGAGTC
>JBMYWE010000435.1:0-2715 GCA_049607125.1 Granulosicoccaceae bacterium
GGTGGTGGTGCAGCCCTGTAATGGAGATGGACTGTTGCGCTCGCTGGTGGTCAGTGAGCGAGCTCGTGGAGCGGGTATTGGGCGTGATCTCGTGTACATGGCGTGCCAACACGCCGAGCATGTAGGTTTGCGTAGCTTGTGGTTACTTACAGAGACGGCTGAGACCTTTTTTAAGCAGCAGGGCTTTTCTCTGCGCGATCGCCAATCTGCACCAACAGATATACTAGCCAGCGCACAATTTGCTTCGCTTTGCCCGCAGACGAGTCATTGTTTGAGCATAGACTGCGCTGCTTGATCCTTGGTCAAGACGCCGTGCTAGCTCTCGTCGGGGCGTGTGTTCTTATAAGCTTGATCACGCTCCCTATTTTTTGGGCTCATCGCCTTATCACACATTAGCCCAGACGGCTTTTTGTATAGATTCAGATGCTTAAGTGTGAGGCGGCGTCTCTTTTGCTAGAGTTCTTTTATGAGTGATCTCAATCCCCAAGCAGTATTAACAGGTGATATCGTCGCCTCGCAAGAGCTCAGTGCCGATGCGCTGGAACAGGTGAGGGTGGTGATTGAGGAGTCAATTCTCCAGATTGCTCAATGGTCAGAGAACTTGGTCCCGCGTCCGGTAGATTTTTCACGCGGCGATGCCTGGCAATGTCTGCTCACCGATCCAGGTGTCGCCCTGCGAGCTGCGTTGTGGGTTCGTTCAGCTTTGCTATATCGGTGCAATGTGGATACACGGGTCGCCGTAGGCATTGACACCATAGAGCCTTTGGCTGCCAACTTATCACGCTCTGGTGGCTCTGCTTTTGTGCTCTCTGGCCGATCTTTGGATGAACTCCATAAACGTCGACTGAGTATCGTTTTACCTACTTCGTCGCCTTTTGGCCCTTGGCTCGAGTTATCGGCCAGATTGTGTGATGTAATTGTCAGTTCTTGGACTCAGCGGCAGGCAGAATTAATGCACGCTGCATTGGCGCCCGAGTCCCTGACTCAGTCTGCGATAGCCGCTTCCTTGCAGCCTCCTATTACTAAACAGGCCGTCGGTAAAGCCCTTCGCGCTGCACATTGGGATGCAATTTCTAAGGCTATGGACACCTTTGAGGCCACTGATTGGGTGCAGCTTTGGAAAGAAAGTAAGTCTTAATAGGTTGTTATTTTAAAAACAACCCATTAAGGTTTCTAGCTAATTTTAAGGATAGAAAGTGATGTGGGAGACTTTTGCTCTCTTGTTGACGGGCCATCTGCTTGGAGACTTCTTGTTTCAAACGGCTTGGATGGTTCAACACAAGCAAAAACCTGCCGTGCTGCTGATCCACGTCAGCGTGGTGGTGTTGATCACCGCTGTGTTGTTGGGCAGCTTGCACTGGCCAATCCTGCTGCTTATCTACGGATCGCATTTGGCTATGGATGCGATCAAAACTTGGGTACTCAGCGATGAGCTCAAGCCTTTTTTGTTCGACCAGTTTGTACATATTGCTGTTGTATTCGGGCTGGCGATTGCCTATCCGGAGGCAGCCGCTCAGTCGTTGTGGTTAAAACTGATCGCTGCGGAATATCACAACCTATTCTACGCAGCGCTGGCCGCCACCGGTTCTTTGGTCTTGGCCATTACTGCAGGTGGTTACCTTATTGGTACCATGCTCAAGCCGCTGGTCAATGAGCTCGAGGAAGAAGAGCTGCAAGGCCTTAAACGTGGTGGTCAGTATATTGGCTGGTTAGAGCGAGCTTTGGTGGTGCTGTTTGTCTACACCGGCCAGCCAACTGGCGTTGGTTTTGTGTTGGGAGCCAAGTCGATTCTGCGCTTTGGGGATATCTCAAATGCAAAGGAGCGGCGAGTGGCTGAGTACATCATCATCGGCACCTTTCTCAGCTTTGGTTGGGCGCTGTTGATTGCCAATGTATCTGTGTACGTAATTGGCCACTGGCTCTAGTACATAGGGGCAAGCAAAGAGCCATAGGTTCCGCCAGAAAGGCACAGGCTGAAGGGTAGCTAGTGGGCTATAGCCTGTGGTGAGCCAGAGCTCCACGTCCCAGATCTTCTGCGGTGCTTACACAATGAACCTTGCGGTGCCTACACGCTCAAGCCCGCCCATTCCAGCAGTTGCACCAATTCTAGCCAATGACTGACGCTTAGCGAATTCATCAGAGCACGCTTGTTCGGGCCAGGTGTGTCTTAGTCGACTGTAAAGCCAGGCTGCACGCCGCATACCAACCTCTTGAAAACAAAAAACCTGCGCGAGTCGTTTGCCTATGCGAAATATCCGAGTTGGTGTGCAAACGTAACCGGCGGAATATCGCTTTATTCGGCAAACGTGAAACCAGCTGTTTAGCTGGCTATACGTGCGGCCATTTTCGAGAAGCGCGGCGAGCGCTCGTTGAGCGGCTGTCGCCGTTATCTATACTTACCTTAGAGCTTTTGCTCGACGCTCGAGACCTTATCTTGTAATGACTGGTGAGGCTTGTCAGTTCGAGTGCTCATCTTGATATGACTAGTGACCCGCACAGCGCCCATCGATTGCAGTTTCTCGTGACAGGCTTTAACAGCGGACATCACCTCGTCCCACTCGCCTTCCACGTTAGTGCCAAAGGCATGTAGTTTGTGTTTGAGCCCAGCCGCTAAAAATATCTTTTCGCACTCCGCCACATAAGGCGATACCGATAGACCTACGCCGCCAGGTGAAACCATGATGTCCATTAACAAATACATGCCCGTACTCCAAT
>JBMYWE010000436.1:0-2378 GCA_049607125.1 Granulosicoccaceae bacterium
TGTTTGCGCGAATGGCCGCGCAGCGTGATGCGGCACCAAAGCTGTAGTTTCTAGACACGCCAGACCTTGGGGAACAATAAGAGCATGACAACACTACCAACTACTCCATCTACGCGGCTTGACGGTCGCAGAGCGCTGGTCACGGGCGCGTCTTCGGGTATTGGACAAGGCTGCGCAGTGGCGCTGGCCGAAGCGGGCGCGCATGTGGTGTTGGCCGCACGCGGTGTCGATCGTCTGCAGCAGACCGTGGATGCCATGCAGGCGCAAGGGCTCAGTTGCGAAACACTGGCGCTCGATGTGGCCGATGTTGAGGCGGTGCAGGCGATTGTGGCCGAACAAGCATGTTTTGACGTGTTGGTGAACAGCGCAGGATTGGCGCGGCATACGCCAGCTCTCGACACCACTTTGGCTGACTTCGATGCGGTGATGAACGTCAATTTGCGTGGCGCGTATTTTCTCTCCCAAGCAGTGGCCAAGGGCCTGTTGGCAGCGGGTAAACCCGGCTCAATCATCAATATCTCTTCTCAAATGGCTCATGTGGGCGGTATAGACAGAGCTGTTTACTGTGCGTCCAAATTTGCTGTGGAAGGCTTCACCAAGGCCATGGCCATCGAGTGGGGCCAACAGCGTATTCGCGTCAACACCCTTTGCCCGACCTTTATTCGCACACCGCTCACTGAAGTGACCTTTGAGCAGCCAGAGCGGGTGGCGTGGATTGAAGAGAAGATCAAGCTGGGTCGCACAGGCGTCGTCGAGGACATCATGGGGCCGGTATTGTATTTGGCTTCTGATGCTTCGGCTTTGGTGACGGGAACTTCGTTGCTCGTGGACGGTGGCTGGACCGCAGACTGATGGCAGGAGAAAAAGTAACCGCGAGTCAGGTGGCCAATCTGGCGGGTGTCAGCCAGTCGGCCGTGTCACGGGTGTTTACGCCCGGTGCCAGCGTGTCGGCCAAGACGGCGGACAAGGTGCGCGCTGCTGCCAACGAACTCGGCTATCGTCCGAACGTGCTGGCTCGCTCTTTGATCACCGGAAAGTCACGGATAATCGGCCTGGTGGTTGGTTATCTTGACAACCAGTTTTACCCCGATGTGTTAGAGCGCATGTCCAATGCGCTTAAAGCCGAAGGCTACCATGTGTTGGTTTTTATGGCCTCGCGTACCTCGGGCAATATCGACGAGGTACTGGAGGAAATCCTCGACTACCAAGTTGATGCGATTATGTTGGCTGCAGTCTCTATGTCTTCAGAATTGGCGCACCGTTGTCGCGCGGCGGGCGTACCGGTTGTTTTGTTTAACCGCACCCAAGACGACGACCACCTCTCGTCCATTACCTCGGACAACGTAGCCGGGGGGCGCAAGATCGCCGAGCATTTGCTGCAGTGTGGTTACCAGCGCATCGGCTTCATAGCAGGTTGGGAGGGTGCCTCGACTCAACGTGACCGCGAACAGGGTTTTGTTGAGGGCCTGCGTGCGGCGGGTGAAAACGTGTTCGCGCGAGAAGTGGGAAATTTTCACTTTGATCAGGCGCAGGAAGCGGCGCGCAAGATGTTCAGTCAAGATACCGTCCCCGATGCGGTGTTTGTCTGCAACGACCACATGGCTTTTGCGGTGATGGATGTACTGCGGGTGGAGCTGGGTTTACGCATACCCAGCGATGTAGCTGTGGTGGGATACGACGACGTACCTGTGGCAGCCTGGGGCGGCTACCAGCTGACTACGGTGCGCCAACCAGCCAACCGTATGGTCGAAGCTGCCGTGCAAACATTGTTGGAACACATAAATGACGCCGAGGCCAAGCCCCGCCGCGCCAGCTTTGATGGGCCGTTGGTTTTGCGCGCTACAACCTGTCTGCAGGGCTAGTTATCGCATTAAAAATGGTGTGCAGGCGCACCCCACGGTTGGGCGTTGGTGTGTGGGAGGCCTAGCACACTCGACATCATTCGCCAGAAATGGCAGGAGAGACTTATGCAGGGCTTTGACCCGAAATTTAAAGACTTCCCCGATTACATCCTCGGTATCACGAAAGAAATCTGGGAAGATCGCGGTATTGCCACGCTGCACCAATATTATTCAAAAGACATTGTGGTGCGCACCCCCTTGGCGTTGTCTGTGGGCAATGAAGGAGTGATTGCCGCTACGTTGGCGACTCTGGCGGAATTTCCCGACCGCACTTTATTGGGTGAAGACGTCATTTGGAGTGGAGATCCGGAAGCTGGCATGTTGTCTTCGCACCGAATCTACTCCACCGCGACACACTTGGGCAGTGGGGTTTTTGGCACCGCTACCGGCAAACCCCTGCGCTATCGCATCATTGCCGACTGCCATGCTATCAACAACCAAATTGACGATGAGTGGCTGATTCGCGATCAAGGGGCC
>JBMYWE010000436.1:2388-2715 GCA_049607125.1 Granulosicoccaceae bacterium
GGGCCATTGTCAGGCAATTGGGTATAGAGCCACTAGCTTACGCCCGCAATTTGATCGAACGCGAGGGCGGAGCGGAGCAGGCCATTGCGCCCTTTAACCCCGATATTGACAAGCCCGGCCCATACCTTGGGAGAGGCAATGACAATGAGTGGGGTGAGCGCTACGCCGACATACTGACGCGGCTGATGGCGGCTGATTTGGCGTTGATTCCGGAGGCCTATGATCGAGCTTGTCAACTCGAATATCCCGGTGGTCAGACCGGACACTCACATGCCGATGTGGATGTTTTTTGGACCGGCCTGCGCGCGAGCTTTCCCTATGCCGAGT
>JBMYWE010000437.1:0-239 GCA_049607125.1 Granulosicoccaceae bacterium
TGGGGCAAAAACGATGAATGGATACCATTGGAGAAGGGGGCGCGGCTCGCTGAGCTCATCGCCGGTGCGCCCTGTACCGCCGTCGACAATTGCGGTCATCTGGTACAGGAAGACCGACCGGAGGCAATTGTTGCTGCGGTTATGCAGCAACCTCTCTAAATCTATGGCCTATCTGTCTATGGGCCTAAGAGCCTGTTCAAGATCTCCCTGACTACTACGAATGTGCTGAATTTGGCCAT
>JBMYWE010000437.1:249-2715 GCA_049607125.1 Granulosicoccaceae bacterium
TTGATTTGATTCTCGTTAAAGAGAACCACTATTCGCCTCAAATCAAACCAAAAACTGCCTCAAATCATCCCATTCTCGCTACGCCACAGAGATCTTGAACAGGCTCATAGATTCAAGAGGAGGTTTTGCTGTGTTCTCTCGATGTTGGTGACTAAGCGCTCTCAGCGACCGTGAGGTTCTTGAAGGTGTAAATCGGGTCGTCGATCATCTTATTTCCGACCTTGTCTTCAAGGTACAGGTTGGCCGTAGCTGCCACCACGTCGCCATTCTCGGCTTGAGATATACCGATCAGCTCGAAGCGAATTTGCTTCTCGTCCTCGAATATCATGCCGGAAAAAGACTTTTTGCTCAGTGATTTGAACACTGGGTTTTTTAGCCCGAAGTTGTCCACTGCGGCGGCCTTGAGTAGGGCTATCATGCCATGCGTGCCAAAGTTGCCAGGCACGACCGGATCGGCTTTGAAGTGATACTTCAATGGCCACAGTTTGGGGCTGATAGCCTGTGTAGCCACTCGGTTAAAACTACCGGGCTCATCGGCCGGGGTGGAGCCGTGGTCTTGGTCAAAGACTGGGATGCGCAGCTCGCTGGCTTGCTCGCCGGCCGCGGGCCCTTCGACTCCCTGAGTGCCACCGTGTTTTTGGCGCAGCTCGAGAATATCGTCCAAGGCCAAAATACCGACGATCACGTTGCGCGTTTCCATGATCAGTTCGCCCTCTGCATCGAGGATACGAGCGTTAAAAACCGCGGTGCCGCCGCCGCTGTCTTTGTTTTCCATCCACTTGCGCTTTTGCAGTACAAAACGAATGCGCTTGTTGGCCTCGAAATCCAGCGACTGGTGTAGCACACAGTTGCCAGAGGACAGGGCGCGACCAATCCCTTCGATTTTGCGCGACGCCCAGAACCCCACCAATTGATCGAGCTGATCTTGAAACAACATTTCAAGCGACTCTGAAGTGGCAAAAGCCCAATCACCGGGCTCGGCGGGGAAGGTGAAAGACGCCTCAATTTGCGACTCATCGAGTAGGTCGATCTGGTCGATGCACAAAATGGGCTTGCGCGGCAGTTTGGCGGCGTTCTCGTTGCCCAACGCCCCTTCAGCATGTAGCTCCAGCAACCGCCCATTGAAGCAGTTAAGCTCTCTCCACTCCAAGGCAGAGAGCTGCTGATCGCTCAGCGCGTTCAAACCGTCGATGTCGTACGATGTTGTTGTGTTAGTGTCCATGTGCTCGGCGATTGTTGTCGATGTAGCCGGTTATTGTACTAGAAAACCGAGCGTCGCTTGGCTTAGATTCGGCGGCGCTTAATTGAGTAACTGAGCGCATGAGCAATGTACGAAGTGAATCGGGGCTTTTAGGGTTGGGGTAATACATCATTTGAAACACATTCAGCTTGCCGCCCTCGTATGCTCTCAACAACGAGGCTGTGGTCTGCTCCTACTGTCGGCTGTTAGCTAGTCCGCACACTCACTAGGTGCTGTGCAGCACGAGCCAGCTTGCCAAAGCAAAAAGTTGGTTAAAGTCGAAGGTTGATCCGTATCCCAAGTTTGAAAATGCGATAGAAGACGGGAGTCCCGGAAGACCGTTATATTGATCATTCGAGGTGAGGGCTTTGCTGTGCTCCTATTGCTCGTGAGGTGTTGTTAAGTGCAAAGAATTGTTACGTGTAGTTTTTGTTGCACCGGAAGCTCCGAGGAGTATCCAGTTATGGCTGCCCTCACGGGGGAATTTGTCAAAACTGTATTTATTCCGATACAGAGGGAAGGGTTCCCTGTGTCAATAAGTCGAGCGACGATTTAGCTTGCCTATTTTGTGGCGACCCCTACCAGGACGATTGTTCCGCTCAAATGCTCCGCGTCGGTAGTGCAGTGATCTGTACTCCTTGTCTGGAATTAGCAAGTCAAAAAGTCCCGAGGAATTAGCTAGGTAGAGAAAAAATGAACACTCTCTTAGTAAAGTGTTCATCTTTAGAGCCCCAAAACCTACTTTGAGAAGTGCTTGTCCAGCTTGTCGAGCACGTTCAAACCTTCCGCCAGATCGCCTTGTGCCGCGTAGGCTTGGAAGCGGGTGTAGGCATCTGATTCAGCGATTGCTTGGGTCGAAAAGTCCTCGAACAGCTTGTTTAAGCTGATCCCGCGAGAGCTGGCCAATGTCTTGAGCCTGGCGTGCTTGTCGTCAGGAATTCTGATTGTCAGTGTGCCCATTTTCAGTTACCTCTCGTGCCGGCTAAAAACTGCCTAGGTGTGACGATTTCCAAGTGAGTGAATCGCAACTCTGCGCCTTTGAAATCTCGCGTGTTGCCCGTGATGATATGCGTCGCGCCGCCCGCCACAGCGAGCTCCAGCACGTGGTTATCCGCTTCGTCCTTCAAGTTGAGCCGCCACAAAAAGTACACGCTGACCCACTCACAACTCTTAAAGAACGCGCTCATCAGGGCTTGCCGTTCTGAGCCTGACAAGGGCGCGGCTTT
>JBMYWE010000438.1:0-2710 GCA_049607125.1 Granulosicoccaceae bacterium
GCTTCGTCCAAACCCAGCCCACGAACGATACGCTTGACCATACGTAGCTGGTCATCGGCATCGATGATCTGAAAATTCTGCGGAAGCTTTGCCTCCTGCCAATGCAGACGCAACATGCGATGCGCCAAGCCATGGAAGGTACCCACCCACATAGCACCTAGGGGCTGCTCTAGCATCTCCTCCAGTCGGCCGCGCATTTCGGCCGCTGCTTTGTTGGTAAAGGTCACGGCCAGAATCGCGTAGGGAGAAGCTCCCTCGACTTGGTTGAGCCAAGCTATGCGATGAATCAGTACGCGGGTTTTACCGCTGCCAGCACCAGCTTGAACCAAAAGGTTGCCCGCCGGAGCGGCGACGGCTTCGCGTTGAGCGTCGTTAAGGGAGTCTAATAAATGTGTCACGTCCATGGCGCAAGTGTACCAGTGCTCACCCCTTAGCTGAGAGTTTTCATGCTGTATAACGTTACAGCAGTTGACTACCCAGCCGTGTCTTGAGAGCCCTTGGGCAAGTGTACGCAAAACATCGCGCCAAAGTCGCAGGGCTCCAGCGAGAGAAAGCCCCCCATGCCATTTAAATATTTTTGCGCCAAATTCACACCAAGTCCAAGGCCAAACGCCTTTGATGTATGAAAGGGTTGAAACACATCGTCACAGTTGCTGATACCGGTACCGTTATCCTGTACGCACAGCCGCAGATAGTCACCCTCCAAGCTCAAGTTGAGATGGAGCACTAATTCTCGCCCAGCCGCCTGTGCACTGTGATGGGCGTTGTCGATGATGTTCTCCAGTACACAATAGAGATAGTGCTCGTCAGCCTCTATCCACCCTCGGATGGAGGTATGCAAACTCCATTCAAAGGGATAGCTGGCCTGGATGCTTGTCATACAGCGATTGACATAGCCGTCCATCCGAAACGATGTCAGGTGCATATCATCTTCTTTTATCAGCGACTTAATCACGTGGACATGGCAGGTACACCGTTCGACACTTTGTTTGAGCCTATGCCAACGATCGCTGTGTCGATGGAAGTTGTCGTCTAAACGAATAATGTTGAGGTCGTGCGTAATTCGCTCCAGCGGTGCTTCTATTTCCTGCACCAGCATCTGCGTCGACTGGCCTATTACCGACCAACGCATGGCCTCCAAATGCTCGTAGTTGAGCAGACTGAGCTGGCGCTCCTGCTCTTGTAACTTGGTTTCCAGATCAGTGCGAAATTCCAACAAGTTTTGAGTTCGCGCTACAGCGGATATCAAGGCCACCATCAGCGCGTTGATTGGCATCACCACAAACGCCGTATTGATAAAGTCCATAGGCACTTGTCTAGCTACGCCCAACATCGACAACACCAGGACGCCAGCCACTGTAAAAACAATCAAGCGACTTTGAAGCACTTGAGCTAGGAAGGGGCTTATGTGGCCAGACTCCTCTTTGTAGATGGCGAAGATGGCGGTACCGAGCAGAGCACTCATCATGACAAAGATCACAAAAGCCATAACAAAAGCAGCCAACCAGCTAAGGCCGGCTACATCGACCAGCCCTTGCTGGTAACACAGCAACAGCCCCACACTCGCCACGAGCAGAAGCAACACAGAAGCTTGGAAAGCTAAGTGATTGCGCCATTGTTTATGGCTGACCAGCAACCCACTCGCCGCAATTGACAAACCACCGATGTACCAGATATAGACTTGCAAACTGGGGTGAAACCAACCCGAAGAGCTAAATTGCATAGCGGCGTGTAAGACGATCAATAAGGAGAACGGAATAGTGGTCAGCAGAAATTTTTTACCGCCAGCGTAGCGTAGAGCAACCGCTGCTACAGTGGCTAACAACGCCCCAACAACCATCACCCAAAGTATGGCAAAGGATACAAATCGTCGTCGCTCATAGGGCGTCTGCAAGCTGAGGTGTGGACCGACATAAATTTTCGACAGGCCGCTCAATTGGCTTGAGTCGAGCAATTTTAGCTCAAGGATATTGGTGCCTTGCTTGAGCAAACCTCGAGGTAGAAGAAAGAACGACGCTCTCCTCCACACAGCCAGAGGATTAGCTCCGTAGGTGTGCTGTGGCAATAATCGTTCACCATTGAGCGAAACCGTCAAGGCATGGAAATGTATCGGTATAAAAAGCGCCGAATTGTCTTCCACAGAGGAATCGTATAAAAAGGATGCTTGCAATTGATCCTGATGTTCAGCGTCAATCCAAGGCATGGTCCGGTACGGCAAATGAATTTCTTTCTCGGCTACACTCCGCCCAGAAAAAACTAGTTTCTCTATGGCGACAATACCTGCAGCTGGTCTTGGCTCCCAGTAGGGAGTCACTAACACGGCTCTCGCCCCCATGAAAAATAATACCAAGAACACCACTAACACGACCAAGTGGACACGAGTGGCGCGAGGACTCAGGCCCTTGACCTCTCCGGCAAAGGCACCAGCATTTAGCTGAGCAGCTGATTTCCGCTTATGAAAACGCATGGCGCCAATATAGGTATTGCCCATCTTGGGCTTCACGGACGCTCATCGGCTTGAGGACGCTCAAAAAATCTTCGTCAACAAACCTGCCCTGCAACAGATCATTTGAGTTTAAATGCAAATACAAGTGCAGCACCACTTCAGACTGCTGCCGGTAAACCATGCAGACACTCGGGATATCTTCAAAGGCATCAAGGTAGGGTTTCAGCCAGTACTCTACCTGTTGTTCTGTATCATCGGGCATGG
>JBMYWE010000439.1:0-2703 GCA_049607125.1 Granulosicoccaceae bacterium
TATGGCCAAACAGATCACCAACGGTGTTATCCCCATGGGTGCCGTGGTTGCCAAGCAAGGCATCTACGACTGTTTTATGGAGAACGGCGGCGCCGACTACATGGTGGAGTTGCCGCACGGCTACACTTATTCTGCCCACCCCGTGGCCTGCGCAGCGGGCTTGGCGGCCTTGGATGTGCTGGTTGAAGAGGGTTTAGTGGCCAAGGTCAAAGCCATTGCGCCCCACTTTGAACAAGCCATTCACAGCCTAGCAAATTGCAAATACGTAACTGATATTCGCAACTACGGTCTGGCGGGCGGCATTACGCTTGAGGCCATAGCGGGTGAGCCCGCCCTGCGCCCCTATCAAGTGGCAATGAGCTTGTGGAAAAAAGGCTTTTATGTGCGCTGCGGCGGCGACACTGTCCAGCTCGGGCTGCCCTTTGCCGTCAGCAAAGATGAAATTGATACCCTGATCGCCGCATTGGGCGAGACACTCAACGAACAAGCATAAGGATTCACCATGAACACAATCGGACACCTGATCAATGGCGAGCTCAGCACTGAAGCGGCCCGCACTCAAGACGTTTACAACCCCGCCACCGGCGAGGTGAGCAAGCAAGTGGCCCTGGCATCTACAGCCACGGTCGAGCAAGCCATCGTTGCGGCCAAGGCGGCCTACCCTGCCTGGCGCAACACACCCGTGGGCAAACGCGCCGCCGTGATGTTTAAGTACAAGGCGCTACTGGAAGAAAACGCTGAAAAAATCTGCCAGCTGATCGGCGAAGAGCACGGCAAGATATCCCACGACGCAGCCGGCGAGCTGCAGCGCGGCATCGAAAACGTGGAGTACGCCTGTGGCATCGCCGAGCTACTCAAAGGCGAACACAGCCGCAACGTTGGCCCCGGCATCGACTCCTGGAGCGAGTTCCAGCCCCTAGGAGTGGTAGCGGGCATCACCCCGTTTAACTTTCCCGCTATGGTGCCCCTATGGATGTTCCCCATGGCTATCGCCTGCGGCAATTGCTTCGTACTCAAACCCAGCGAGCGCGACCCAAGCACCGCCCTCTATATCGCCGAGCTGCTCGAGCAGGCAGGCCTGCCCGCTGGCGTCATGAATGTAGTCAACGGCGACAAGGAAGCTGTTGACGTGCTGCTCACTCACGAAGATATCAAAGCGGTCAGTTTTGTCGGCTCCACCCCGATCGCCGAGTACATCTACAGCACCGCCAATGCCCACGGCAAACGCTGCCAGGCACTCGGTGGTGCTAAGAACCACGCCATCGTGATGCCCGACGCGGATATGGACAACGCCGCCAACCAACTATTGGGCGCAGCCTTCGGCTCATCCGGCGAACGCTGCATGGCGCTATCCGTGGCTGTCGCGGTGGGAGATGCCGCTGCCGACGCTTTGATCGCCAAAATGTCGGAGGGTATGAAGCCTCTGAAGGTTGGCCCGGCCACCGACAGCAGCAACGACTTTGGCCCCGTCATCACCCAGCAACACATGGACAAAGTGGTGGGCTTTATCGACAGCGCCGAACGCGACGGTGCCAACGTGGTGGTCGACGGTCGCGGCGTAAAAATAGCGGGTTTCGAAAACGGCTACTTTGTCGGCGCCACCTTGATCGACCAGGTGACGGCCGAGATGGACAGCTATCAAAATGAGATATTCGGGCCAGTGTTGCAAGTGATTCGCGTGGAGAGCATGGAGGAAGCCATGCAGTTGATCAATGATCACGAATACGGCAACGGCACATGTATTTTCACCCGCGACGGCGAGGCAGCTCGCTACTTCAGCGACAATATCCAAGTGGGAATGGTCGGCATCAATGTGCCTTTGCCTGTGCCTGTGTCCTACCACAGTTTTGGCGGCTGGAAACGCTCATTGTTCGGTGATTTACATGCCTACGGCCCCGACGCTGTGCGCTTCTACACCAAGCGCAAGACAATCACCCAGCGCTGGCCGTCGAGCGGCGTGCGCGAGGGCGTGAGCTTCTCATTCCCCAGCTAGTGTCGGTTCGATTTTGATCGGACAGCTATCTAGGCAACCGATCGAAGGCGCAACACATCTATTGCCACTAGACAAAACGCCGCCACTCAGGCCGGCGCTTAGCCAAGGCGAGCAAATACCCACAAGTCGCCTTGGCTTCTATGCCTTCTTCGATGAGCAAAGCAAAGGTGCGGCGCGCCAACTCAGCGCCCACTTTTTTGCCTCGAAATTCAGGCGGCACAAAGGAATGGTTGAGAACACGCAAGCCTGCGCGGTCGACATAGCTGACGTAGGCTTCAGCGTCTTCAAATTGCAGCACATAGCGCTGCTGTTCAGGGTGGTGTTGAAACTGCATTCGATAGACCTAGGGCCAACACGTAAATTTATACCGACAGAGCACCATGCCCGCACCGACTAAAAAAACTGGCATTACACCGCCAGTGCGAGCGACCCATTTGGCGCCCAAGACCCAGAATTCTCGTCGATGTAGTCGATCAGGGCATTAAACATCGGGTACCAGGTGTTTTGGTCGTTCACACCGGCGTGCTGGTAGTCCAAGGGTCTCTCCGCCAGAAACAACTCGCGCATATCCTCAGGGTTGATCAATGCAAACTGGCCAAACACTCGGTTGTTCTCATGCCGAGTTTTGAAGTGCAGCCACAAAAACGGCTTGTACTCTTGGCAAGCCCTCTGAATTCCATCCGCGTTCTGCAACGACGGCACACGGTCGG
>JBMYWE010000440.1:0-2697 GCA_049607125.1 Granulosicoccaceae bacterium
CCAACCAAGCGCTTTTGCACGGACTTTCGCGCGGCGCAACCGCATTGCAACTGATTCTGCAGCCCGACGCCTTTGAGCAATCCCCAGGTGTACGTGCAGTGTGTGCGGATGACTTAGCCACCCTGCTCAAGGGTGTAAAGCTAGACGCCCTACCCATTTTGATAGACGCGGGTGCCCACGCCAGCGCCTACGGTGAAGCATTGCTGAGCTTGGCGCAGTCAAGCGGCGCCAACTGCAAAACACTGCAGTTAATGGTCAATTGCGACCCAGCTGCGGCACTGGCCACCGATGGCAGCCTACCCGGTGCCAGCGAAGAGATTTACACCCTTGCCGCCACACAAGCGGTGCAACTGCTGACCGTCGCACCGCAGAGCCGCGCGCTGTCAGCTGACAGCCGTGTGTACCACGCTGCGGGGGCAAGCGCAGCACAAGAGTTGGCTTGCTCACTCAGCGCCGCATTAGAACACTTGCGCGCTCTTGAGAAAATGGGCGTCGGAATTAAAGACGCCGGGTCTCAGATTCTTTTCCGACTCGCGCTAGACGCTGATATTTTTGCCGGAGCTGTCAAACAGCGAGCCCTGCGTGTGTTGTGGTCCAATATCTGTCAAGCCTGTGGCGACGCGTCCTCGGTGGATAGCTTTCGGCTACACGCCGAGACCTCAACGCGCATGTTGCACCGTTTTGATCCCTGGGTTAACCAATTGCGCACCACTGCCGCCACCCTAGCTGCAGCACTCGGCGGTGCGACCTACTTGTCCGTGCACGGCTACGACGAAGTCGACGCTCTACCCAGCGCCTTGGCCACGCGCTGCGCACGCAATAACCAACTTATTTTGCAGCAGGAGTCGCACCTCTACGCCGTCGCTGACCCGCTAGGCGGATCTGGTTTCGCCGAGAGCTACACCGACCAACTGGTCACCGTCGCCTGGCAGGCCTTTCAAGAGATAGAAGCCGAAGGCGGGCTGATAGCCTCGCTGAGCGCTGGCAACTTGCAACAACGTATCGCTGAAGTTAAAGCCAAGCGCTTGGGTCAAATTGCAAAACGCCGCCTGCCACTCACCGGCGTGAGCGAGTTCCCCAACTTAGAGGACAGCCCGCCCACCGGCGAAGTTATCGAATGGGAAACCGAGTTGGCCGCAGCAGTCGCCCGAGCAGACACCCGACTGATTGAACTCCCCGATGGCGCGCCTGCACTGGCCAATGCTTTACAGCCGCAAGTCTTGGGTGAACAGTTTGAGGCTTTGCGCCTACAAGCGCTGGAGGCGAGCTTCACGCCACGCGTTGCACTTGTCACCATTGGCAAGCAAGCGCAGTTCACAGCACGCGCCACCTTTGTCAGCAATCTGCTCGCCGCCGGCGGTATACACAGCGCTGCCTGTGGCGAACTAGACCACAGCGACGCGGCAGTAGCAGCTTGGCAAGAAACAGGCGTGGACGTGGCCATACTCTGTGGCAGCGACGACGGCTACAAGCAACATGCCACTGCAATGGCCAGTGCATTGCGCCAGGCGGGTTGCCAACACATCTATCTCGCTGGCAAACCGGGCGAGCTTGAAACCACACTTTCTGAAGCCGGTGTCAAAGGCTATGCTGTCATGGGCATGGACGCCATCGCCTACTTGCAGCAAATTCACGCAGACCTAGGGGTGTCATCATGAGCCAACTTCCAAACTTTGCAAAACTCGCCCTGAGCCAGCTAGCCAACGACGGTGCAACCACCAGCAACAGCCAGGGATGGCAAACTCCTGAGGGTATCGACATTCGCGGCCTGTACACCTCCGCCGACCGTGAAGGATTGGATTTTCTGCACACTCAACCTGGGAGCGCACCCTTTTTGCGCGGTCCCTACCCGACCATGTACGTGCAAAAACCTTGGACAGTGCGTCAATACGCTGGGTTTTCAACAGCGGAAGAATCCAACGCTTTCTACCGCCGTAACTTGGCGGCAGGACAGCGCGGCCTCTCGGTAGCCTTCGACCTAGCCACGCACAGAGGCTATGATTCCGACCATCCACGGGTATCCGGCGACGTCGGCATGGCGGGAGTCGCCATCGACTCCATCCTGGATATGCGCACTTTGTTCGACGGTATCCCGCTCGACCAAATGTCGGTCTCCATGACCATGAACGGCGCCGTCCTGCCGGTACTCGCCTTGTATATCGTAGCGGCAGAGGAACAAGGCGTCCCCGCATCCAAACTCGCTGGTACTATTCAGAACGACATTCTGAAAGAGTTTATGGTGCGCAACACGTACATCTACCCGCCCAAACCCAGCATGCGTGTGATTTCGGACATCTTTGCTTACACCGCAGAGCACATGCCGAAATACAACTCCATCTCGATCTCTGGTTATCATATGCAGGAAGCCGGTGCCTCGGCTGACCTAGAACTCGCCTACACGCTCGCCGATGGCGTGGAGTACATTCGCGCTGGCGTCGAAGCGGGTCTGGATGTCGACGCTTTTGCGCCGCGCCTGTCTTTCTTCTGGGCGGTTGGTATGAACTACTACATGGAAATCGCCAAGTTGCGGGCCGCCCGACTGTTGTGGGCCAAACTGGTGAAACAGTTCAATCCCAAAAACCCCAAGTCTCTCGCTCTGCGCACCCACTGCCAAACCTCGGGCTGGAGCCT
The DNA here is from genome assembly GCA_049607125.1 of Granulosicoccaceae bacterium. Classification (GTDB taxonomy): domain Bacteria; phylum Pseudomonadota; class Gammaproteobacteria; order CALCKW01; family CALCKW01; genus CALCKW01. Next base: position 2,632 of record JBMYWE010000440.1, read on the forward strand.
GACCGCTCAGGATGTCTACAACAACGTCACTCGCACCGCCATCGAAGCCATGGCAGCTACTCAAGG
>JBMYWE010000441.1:0-2689 GCA_049607125.1 Granulosicoccaceae bacterium
TTTCAATAAGATCTTTAGCTAGTTGTAATTCTCTTACAAATTCTTCTTCTCCTACTACAGGAGGAATGTTGAATTCTGCCATTACATTATCTTCTTGTACAGCGTGACCTAATTCAGTGAGTTTACGGGGCTCTTCTTTAGTTCCCACTCGTACTTAAACAGCAAATCAAAAAAGCCGTTGTCCCATTGGGTGGGGTGCGTGGTCCAGGCGCCTTCTAGTCCGCTGGATACCGTGTCGCGACCAATGCCGCGCGAGCCGTTGTTGTGCCAGCCAAAACCTTGTTCTTCAATGTCGGCGCCCTCGGGGTCAGCGCCAATTTTGGCGGCGTCGCCGTTGCCGTGGGCCTTGCCCACCGTGTGTCCACCGGCGGTCAACGCCACGGTTTCTTCGTCGTTCATGGCCATACGCTCAAAAGTAGTGCGCATATCACGGGCGGTTTTAAGCGGGTCTGGGTTGCCGTCCACCCCCTCGGGGTTGACGTAGATCAGGCCCATCATGACCGCTGCCAGTGGGTTCTCTAAATCACGTTCGCCGGAGTAGCGGTTACCCTCGCCACCGCTGGGTTGAAGCCACTCTTTTTCAGAGCCCCAGTAGGTGTCTTTTTCAGGGTGCCAGACGTCTGCGCGGCCAAAACCAAAGCCATAAGTTTTCAGACCCATAGACTCGTAGGCCACCGTGCCAGCGTAGGCGAGTAGATCTGCCCAGCTCAGTTTGTTGCCGTACTTCTTTTTGATCGGCCAGAGCAGCCGACGCGCTTTGTCGAGGTTGACGTTGTCGGGCCAAGAGTTGAGCGGGGCGAAGCGCTGGTTGCCAGTGGAGGCGCCGCCCCGGCCATCGGCGATGCGATAGGTGCCAGCCGCGTGCCAAGTCATGCGGATCATCAAACCGCCGTAGTGACCCCAGTCTGCAGGCCACCAGTCTTGGCTATCGGTCATCAGTGCAATGAGGTCTTTTTTCAGTGCCGCGAAATCCAGCGTTTTCACCGCTTCGGCGTAGTCGAAGTCGTCTCCCAGCGGGTTTGTCTTGCTGTCGTGCTGGTGCAAAATATCGAGATTCAATGCATTGGGCCACCACTCCATGGTGGTGGTGTGCTGAGAGGTAGCACCACCATGCATGACGGGGCATTTTCCAGCGTTCTGGTTCTGTTCACTCATTATCGATGTCCTTTCAGTTCAACGGGTTAGCGCACAAGAAGAGCGAAACGCAGACCTTTTAAAGCGTGCTGCATGTCGCTTGGTCTATCACTTTACTCTTGACCGAATCCAGACTAAAGGAACTCGAGTGATAAATAAAATGGAATATTTAACTTCTTACGTTCGATTATTTAGATTGCTCTTTTGCGAGTAGCCTTTCAAACGAAATACCCGAGTGTTCTACTGTGGTATTCTGCGCCATTGGCTTCATAGCAGCCCGTGTAAGAACGAGTGCCGTTGCACGCAGTAGGCGATCGTTATTCATTGGGCCGCCAGAGCCGTTCTAACGACGGAGAGCGAAGAAGAATGAGTGTTGATAAGGCAGCGGTAGAGCAGGCGCTCGCCCCTTATATAGAGCCACATTTGGAGTGCTCGTTGACCGAGGCGAAGGCAGTAAAGTCTGTGCAGGCCGACGGCAGCGCAGTGCAAATTACGCTGGAGTTCGGTTTTCCCTGCAAGAGCATCCACGATGACTTGGGTGCAAAGGTCAAAGAGCTGGTGGGTGCGCTGGACGGCGTAGAATCTGTTTTCGTCAACATCGAAACGAAAATCATCCCTCACAGTGTTCAGCGCAGCGTGCAACGCCTGAAGAATGTCAAAAACATCATCGCCGTGGCCTCGGGCAAAGGCGGGGTGGGGAAATCTACGACGGCTGCTAACCTAGCGCTGGCGCTGGCCGCTGAAGGCGCGCAGGTAGGTATACTCGATGCAGATATCTACGGCCCCAGTCAACCGCGCATGATGGGCATCACCGGCAAACCCGACTCTGCCGACGGCAAAAGCTTGGAGCCCAAGACAAACTACGGCGTGCAGACCATGTCGATCGGCTACATGATCGAAGAAGACAACCCCGTCGTTTGGCGCGGGCCCATGGTGACTGGCGCTCTGCAACAAATGCTCAACGACACGCGCTGGCAAGACCTCGACTACCTGATCGTGGATATGCCGCCCGGCACCGGCGACCTGCAACTCACGTTATCGCAAGCCGTGCCCGTGGCCGGGTCTGTGATCGTCACGACACCGCAAGACATCGCCCTGCTGGACGCGCGCAAGGGCCTCAAAATGTTTGAGAAGGTAGAAATACCCGTCTTGGGTGTTATTGAGAACATGTCTATCCACATCTGCAGCCAATGCGGCCATGCCGAGCATATTTTCGGCGCCGACGGCGGTGCGAAAATGGCCGAACAATACAAGGTTGACTTCTTAGGTGCGCTGCCACTGGATATGAACATTCGCGTGCAAGCCGACGGCGGTGAGCCCACCGTGGTGGCCGACCCCAACGGCCAGATCGCACAAATCTACGGCAAAATCGCCCGCAGCATGACCGCCAAGCTCAGTCAGCGCGGCCGTGATTTCAGCGGGGCCTTTCCTAAGATTGTGATTGAGAGTACTTGATTTAGATTCAGTCCTCTCGCTTAGGTTTTTTCGGTAGACGTGTTCATAGGGTTAACTTACTGCCCTATGGACCGCTTCCCCAAATCCCTAGGTCCCGCCC
>JBMYWE010000442.1:0-2688 GCA_049607125.1 Granulosicoccaceae bacterium
AACTTGGTATCCGTGGCCGTCTACGGCGGCGTTGCCGTCGTAGCGCATGGCAGCGGGCAGGAAGTGGTATTGAATATCGGGTGATTTGATGCCCGCCTTGGAGCGGATAAAGGCGCAGGATTCAAAGTGGTTGGTGGCGCCCAGCCCGGTTTTGGTGAGTATCCAGCGCGCACCAATCAGCCCCATGTTAAACCAGTCGAGTTTGCTGTTGAGGGTGATGGGTTGTTTGCAGTGCACCTGAAAGTAAACTTCGAGGTGGTCTTGCAGGTTTTCACCGACGCCGGGTAGTTCGTGCACCAGCTCCACGCCTGCGTTTTCCAGTATGTGCTTGGGGCCGATACCTGAGAGTTGCAGCAGCTGCGGTGAGCCGACGGAGCCCGCCGCGAGGATGACCTCGGTGTTGGCGCTGGCGGTTTGGGTCTGGCCGTTTTGCTCGTACTCAACGCCCGTGGCGCGGGTGCCATCGAGCACAAGCTTGCGGGTGTGCACCTTGCTCTCGAGGGTGAGGTTGGGGCGTTTGAGCGCGCGGCGCAGATAGGCGTTGGCGGTGGACCAGCGCACGCCTTTTTTTACCGTCATGTGCATGGGGCCAAAGCCCTCTTGCTGCTCGCCGTTGTAGTCTTTGGTCTCGGGGTAGCCGGCGTCCACACCTGCCTTGATAAAGGCGTTGTAGAGCGGGTTGAGTTTCATGTCGTTGCCGTTGTTGGTGGCCAAGGGGCCATCACCGCCGCGGTGGGTGTCTCCGCCGCCAATCCAGCTCTCGGCTCGCTTGAAGTAGGGCAGGCAGGCTTGGTAGTTCCAGCCTGTGGCGCCTTGTTCTTCCCATTGGTCAAAATCACAGGCATGACCCCGCACATACACCATGCCGTTGATGGAGGAGCCGCCGCCCAGTACTTTGCCGCGCGGGCAGTGCAGGGCGCGGTTGTCGATGCCAGCGTCAGGCTCGGCGTGGAACTGCCAGGTGAAGCGCTCCATGTTCATGGGGTAGGAGAGTGCCGTGGGCATTTGCACAAAGATATGTTTGTCGCTGCCGCCTTTTTCTAGCAACAAAACGCTGTGCTCTCCGCTGGCGGTGAGCCGGTCGGCCAATACACAACCGGCGCTTCCGGCACCAACAATGATGTAGTCGTAGGTGTTGCTCATGACTGGATCTCTCTTATTTGTTGAGCAAAATCAGCTGTTGCTGACTAGCTTCAGGTGTTTGTTCCAGACCCTCGCGGGCAATTGCTTGCGCAAGGAGTCGCTGATGATTTCTCTGGCGAGATCTCGGTCGATGCCGCCAGGATTGAGGGCGCTGCGCAGCCAGATACCGTCGATTAACGCGGCCAAACCCTGCGCAACAAATGCAGCCTGCTGGTGCGGCAGCACAGCTTTAAGCTCGCGCCGCAAAAAAGACAACAAACGTTGCTCGTTGACGCGCTGTAGCCGGTATAAGGTAGGCTCGTGCATGGCTTGAGCCCAAAAGGTGAGCCATGTTTTGGCCACCTTGCTCTCCACCTGTTGCTCGCAAAAATTTCCCTCTACCACAGCCATCACTCGCCCGACCACATCGCCCTCCGGCACCAGCGCTAAGCGCTCGTTGATCGCCTGTGAGAGCGACAACATGATGTGGCGCATGGTGGCGTCTAGCAGGCCCGACTTGCCGCCGAAGTAGTGGTTGATAATCGCGGGGGTGACTCCCGCGTAGCGGCTTATCATGGCCACGTTGGCATGCGCCAAGCCCACCTTGTCGATGGCCTCTAGGGTAGCGTTGATCAGTTGCGGCTTGCGTACAGCCGCCATCCCGACTTTGGGCATAGCTTTGATCTAGAGCAGGAAGATGTTTTTATTAAACGCGCGTTTAATAAAAAAAGCAAGCGGATGGTATAAAGAGGTCGGATTTGGATAAGGTGGTTGAGTGCATGGGTGGTGGTAAATATGTCTAGATCAGTTGGTGTGCAATGGGTGCCAATCCGCCTGACCGAATATCTTCGCAAAAAAGGTAGTGCAATCGGAGCGTCAGGCCGGTGGTGCGCCAGCCCGGTTGGTGGCTTGTCACACCCTACGACGGTGTTTTTGGTAGGGTACGACAAATGCCTCCATGGCTTGCACAACAGTTACTGCGCTTTGAGCAAGGTCTCCGCAGCTAATAGGCCCAACGCATTGGCAGCCAAGGGGCTCGCGCCGGTAATAAGCTTGCGGTCCAGGCACACCGTGTCGTCGGATTTGCTATTCATTAGGGTCACGCCGAGGCCTTTCAATTTTTCGCTGACTTCCGACGGCATGGGGCCGGGAAGATAACCAATTTTGGGTGTCATCTTGTCAACAGAGTCGGGGAAGACCGCCATGTTGTATCCGCCATACAAAAAGTTCTGGCCATTGAGCGCCGAGGAGAACAGGGCGGCTGGCCCGTGGCACAGGGTAATCGTGAATAAGTCGTTCTCGTGTGCCCAGTGCAGCACCTTGCCAACATTGCTGTCTTCCGGAATGCCCAGCATGGCACCGTGTCCGCCAGGAATGAACACAGCGGCGTAGGTATCGGCGTCAGACAAGGAGGATTCAACAAAGGTCTGTAAGCTATTGGGTTGCTTGAATTGAGCTTTGTATTCATTGAAAATGGCCTTGACGTTTTTGTCTTCTTCCGGAAATGCCCACATCTCAAAAATAACCGGTTTACCGCTTGGGGTGACGATATCAAAGTCATAACCC
>JBMYWE010000443.1:0-2688 GCA_049607125.1 Granulosicoccaceae bacterium
CTTTTATCCGGGCATGTACGTCAAAGTGGCCTTGAGCACCGGCGAACGCGAGAGCATCACCGTGCCCAACGCAGCCCTACTGCAACGCGCCGAGCTCCGTGCTGTATACGTGGTGAGTGAGGACAAAGTACAACTGCGGCAGGTGCTTCTGGGCAAGGCGGTTGAACAACACACCGAGATACTCAGCGGCCTCGCCCCCGACGAGACCATCGCGCTAGACCCACTTGCCGCCGCCTCCTACTTGGTGGCGCAGCGCAAAGGTGACAATCAGTGAGCAACAACACCAGCCTAGGCCTGTCGGGAAAGCTGGCCAAAAACTTTCTCACCACCGAGATCACGCCCCTGCTCGCCTTAATCGGTTTGCTGCTGGGTGTGTTTGCGGTGCTGGTTACCCCGCGCGAAGAAGAGCCACAGATCAACGTCACCTTCGCCAATGTGTTTATTCCCTTCCCCGGTGCCAGCGCCAAGGAAGTCGAGCAGTTTGTCAGCACCCCAGCAGAGCAAGTGCTGTCTGAGATCAGTGGCGTCGAACACGTGTACTCGGTCTCGCAGCCGGGGCGCTCGGTGTTGACAGTACAATACAAGGTTGGTGAGCCGCGCACCGATGCCATCGTGCGGCTGTACAACAAAATATACTCGAATCAAGATTGGCTGTCCCCCGCCTTGGGCGTGGGCCAACCCATCGTCAAACCCATGGGCATCGACGACGTGCCGATTGTCAGCTTTACCCTCTGGAGCGAAAACGCCTCTGGGCTAGAGCTTGCACAAGTGGCCCACAGCGTGGAGGCCGAGCTCAAGCGTGTCGAGGGCAGCCGAGATATCTACACCCTGGGCGGCCCGGAGCAAGTGGTGCGCATACTGCTCGACCCGCAAAAGCTCGCCGCCTACGGCATTGCACTCGATCAGCTACAAGGCGCCCTGCAGGCGGCCAATACCAGTTTCGATGCAGGGACACTGCTGCAAAATGGTCGTGAGTTACCGGTACAAGCCGGTAGCTTCCTCAGCACCCCCGAAGCGGTGGCCGAACTGGTGGTGGGCTACGGCAACAACGGCCCAGTGTATCTGTCAGCGGTGGCCGAGGTACGACTGGACGCCGATGACGCCTCCGAGCTGGTCTGGTACGGCACCGGCCCCAATGGCAGCGAAACTGCACCTACCTACGCCAAGTATCCGGCTGTCACTCTAGCGCTAGCCAAAAAGCCCGGCACCAACGCTGTCGACATCGCCAACGGATTGATCGCGCGCATGCAGGCACTGCGCGGCACGCTCATCCCCGACAATATTCACGTTGAGGTCACCCGCAACTACGGCCTGACCGCCGATCAGAAGGCCAAGAAGCTGATCACCAAGTTGGTGTTTGCCACCTCGGTGGTGGTGTTACTCGTAGGTTTTGCCCTTGGCCTGCGCGAGGCTGTCGTCATCGGCGCAGCGGTGGTCATCACCCTCGCCCTAACCTTGTTCGCCTCTTGGGCCTGGGGTTTCACCCTCAACCGCGTGTCCTTGTTTGCGCTCATTTTCTCTATTGGCATTTTGGTTGACGACGCCATCGTGGTGGTCGAGAACATCCACCGCCACCAGCAGCTCGGTGCCAAGAACCTCGCACTGGCTATCCCTAAGGCGGTGGACGAAGTCGGCAGCCCTACCATCCTCGCCACCTTTACCGTCATCGCCGCCCTGCTGCCCATGGCGTTTGTCAGTGGCCTGATGGGCCCCTATATGAGCCCCATTCCCATCAACGCCAGCATGGGCATGATTATCTCTTTGCTTGTGGCCTTTATCATCACGCCGTGGCTCTGCCTTAAGCTGATGCGCAGCGAAGCTCCCCACCACGCCGAGGGCGAGAGCAAGCTGCAGCGCTTTTTCACCCGACTGATGACACCGTTTTTGCGAGGCCGCCAAGGTCGCGCTGCGCGTTGGGGCCTGATGCTCGGCACTCTCCTGCTGATCGCCGCTTCTGTATCACTAGCCGTGGGCAAAGTGGTGGTGCTTAAAATGCTGCCCTTCGACAACAAATCGGAGTTTCAGGTGTTGGTGGATATGCCCGAGGGCACGCCAGTCGAGGAGACTTCTCAGGTTCTCGACGCACTGAGTGTGTATATCGCTCAGGTACCACAGGTAGCCAACTACCAGAGCTACGCGGGCACCAGTGCGCCGATCAACTTCAACGGATTGGTGCGTCAATACTATTTGCGCCGTGCACCGCACATGGGCGATATACAAGTGAACTTGGTCGATAAAACGCGCCGCGATCAGCAGAGCCACCAGATAGCCAGCGCCATGCGCGCCCCACTGCAAGAGATCGGTGCGCGCTACAACGCCAATGTCAAAGTGGTAGAAGTACCGCCCGGCCCGCCGGTGATGTCACCGCTGGTGGCTGAAATATACGGCCCAGATTACGCCGGGCAAATCGCCGCCGCAAAAACGCTGCGAGCGCGCCTGGCAGCCACTGCCGATGTGGTCAACACCGACGACACAGTCGAGGCCGACACCCCGCGCTGGATAGCCCATATCGACCGGCAAAAGGCCGCCTACTATGGCATCGACCAAAACGCTATCAGCTCCGCCATCGCCACCGCCTTGGCTGGCAGTGATGTGGGTGCGCTGCATCTAGAGCACGGCAAGTACACCATCCCACTGCGCGTTGAGTTGGCACAGGCCGACAAGACCGAGCTGCACCACGCCCTTTCG
>JBMYWE010000444.1:0-2675 GCA_049607125.1 Granulosicoccaceae bacterium
TAGACATGCCAAAAAAGGCTGAAATACCCGCGATATCCCAAGCGTCTTCTCGATCAAAGCCATGCTCCGCCAAGGCGGTGTAATCATCGACATTCACTTCTCCCGAACGCTCTGTGACCTTCACAGCAAAGTCCAGCATAGCCCGCTCGCGCGCGCTGATGCCGGCCTTGCGGTAGTTTATGGCCACCTGATCAGATACCAGCGGCTTTTTAGAGTAAATGCGCAGCAGTGCGCCGTGAGACACCACGCAGTAGTGGCAATCGTTGATGGAGCTGGTGGCCACCACAATCATCTCGCGCTCGGCTGGCGTCAGGCTTGACTCCTGCCGCTCCATCAGCGCATCGTGGTAGGCGAAGAATGCGCGAAATTCCGCGGGCCGGTGCGCCAGCGCAACAAAGACATTCGGCACAAAGCCCGCTTTCTCGGCCACCGCTTCTATGCGCTCGCGCACATCGTCGGGTAGGCTCGCTAGCTCCGGCACGGGAAACCCACTGATCGATTCGTCCATGTTCTCTTTCATTTTACTTTGCCTTATTCGTAAGTTCGCTTGTCTTCGATCACCAAGCCATCGTTGGCTAGCTCGCCTTCGGACAGCAACTTAACTGAACCACGCAACTTGGTTAGTTCTCGCACCGAGGCAACGATCGCATCAACCAACGCTTCATCGGTGGAGCTGCTCTCACAGATCAGCTCCATGCTGTCGTTGTGATCGGCATTGGTGACCACCAAGCGCGCCTTAATGACTTCAGGGTGGCGCTGCACAATGGCTGCGACCTGCTCGGGCCGAACAAACATGCCTTTGACTTTGGCAGACTGATCAGCGCGCCCCATCCAGCCAGCTAGGCGCACATTAGTGCGACCGCAGGGGCTCTGCCCCTCAAGGAATTTGGATAAATCACCGGTGGCGAAACGGATAAGCGGGTAGGCACGATTGCTCAGCAGCGTAACAAGCACTTCTCCGACCTCACCCACCGGCACAGGCTCGCCCGTGCCGGGGCGAACGATTTCGACAATCACGCCTTCGTCAACGATCATGCCCTCCAATGCCTCGGACTCGTAGCTAATCAATCCGAGCTCTGCAGTGGCATAACATTGCAATACCGACACACCGTGCTCTTGTAGCTCTGTACGTAAACTCGGCGGCAACGCCTCGCCGCCAACTAAACCATACTTCAGGCTACTGAGGGAGAGACCATCTTCTTTGGCTTTGTTGAGTAAGATACGCAAGAACGAAGGCGTGCCAATGTACCCGTCTGGAGCCAAATGCGCCATGGCAGCTACTTGCATTTCGGTCTGACCTACCCCCGCAGGGAACACTGCACAGCCCAAGGCATGTGCCCCGCTCTCTAGCATCGAGCCCGCAGGCGTAAAGTGATAAGAAAAGGTATTGTGCAACAACATACCCTTGCGAATGCCAGCCGCATGTAGCGCACGTGCGGTACGCCACACATCCGAGCCCGCCGCCTCAGGCTCGTGTATGGGCCCTGGAGAGGCAAACACTCGCGTAACATCCCCCCAGCCCAGCGCCGCCAATCCACCAAAAGGCGGTTTGTCGGCCTGCGCCTCCACCAACATCGACTTTCGAAGCACTGGCAGCTGAGCCAGCTGTTGTAGACTCGTCAGAGTGTTAGGCGCCCCTTGCAAATGGGCTTGGAGTGCGGGCGCGTTGGCTCGTGCGTAAGATATCTGTTGGTTGAGCTGGTCGAGTTGCTCTCGCGCGCGAGTCTCAGGATCGCGCGTCTCTAGAGCATCGAAGTATTTATCACTCACTGCGTTTTCTCCTTATGACAACCAACGCTTGCGACGACGATAGTGCTTGGCATCCCGGAAGCTGCGACGGCCTTTGTCACTCACACCCAAGTAGAACTCTTTCACGTCCGAGTTCTCGCGTAGATCAGCGGCTGTACCGTCCATCACCACACGGCCGCTCTCGAGGATATAGCCATAGTCTGAGTAACGCAGTGCCACGTTTGTGTTTTGCTCAGCAAGTAGAAAGCTCACCCCTTCTTTAGTATTGAGATCACGCACAATGCCGAATATCTCTTCTACCAGCTGCGGCGCTAAACCCATCGAGGGTTCGTCCAGCAAAATAGTTTCAGGCTTGGACATCATGGCGCGACCGATCGCGCACATCTGCTGCTCACCACCCGAGGTGTAACCCGCCTGCGAACGACGACGCTCTTTCAAACGTGGGAAATAATCGTAGACCATTTCCAAATCGCTGTTGACGGCACCCTTACCATCTTTGCGCGTGTAGGCACCTGTCAGCAGGTTCTCCTCGACCGTGAGGTGCTCAAAACAGTGCCGCCCTTCCATCACCTGAATAACGCCGCGGCGCACTAACTCAGATGGATTTAGTTCGTTTATCACATTGCCTCGATATTCAATCGAGCCTTTGGTGATATCTCCTCGCTCGGAGCGAAGAAGATTAGAAATCGCTTTCAGCGTGGTGGTTTTCCCCGCGCCGTTTCCTCCCAGCAAAGCCGTGATACCGCCTTTGGGCACAGTGAGGCTGACCCCCTTGAGGACCAGTATCACGTGGTTATAAATGACTTCGATGTTGTTGACCGTCAACAAAGCATCTCCCGTCTGCAACTCCTGCTGCTGCATAGCGTTCTCCCAACCGGTTGTGGCAAAGCTCGAGGATATTAACTAGCCGAACGTGTCGGCTCCTA
>JBMYWE010000445.1:0-2674 GCA_049607125.1 Granulosicoccaceae bacterium
TCGACGAGCTGTACGACGACGTAGGATTAGTGGAGCCAAATGCCAAGGAGCTCGCCGAAGGGGCGACTGGCTATGCGCGAGTGCAGTTAGAAGCCTTACTGGAGATTGATCTGGTATTGACCATGCAGGCACAGCTGAGCGAGCAAATGTTGGCCTATGGCGGTCGCTGCGAATCTTGGGAGGTCGCCGCTTAAATCGCCAGTGGTGGAAAAAATTGGTGTTTAAGGGTAGGCAGCGCGAAGTGCTCGCACTGCCAGAAGCGTTTATCGACTGCGGTAGACGATACGGCCTTTGGATAGGTCATAGGGAGTCAGTTCAACCGTGACCTTATCACCTGTCAAAATTCGGATATAGTGCTTGCGCATTTTGCCGGAGATATGAGCGGTCACTTGGTGGCCATTCTCAAGCTCTACGCGGAACATGGTGTTGGGCAGGGTGTCGACCACCGTACCTTCCATTTGTATGGGTTCTTCTTTCGCCATCTTGTACGTCGAATTCCTTAAAGCGTTATTGCTGTTAATTCAATCCCCCATTTTAACACCAAAATTTGGTGTTGTGTGGTGTTTGTCAGAAAAACGCAGCATATTCAGCGCAGGAGTTGTTCTATCGTTATACTCCGTAGGGATCAAAAATAGCGTTGCGCAACGTCCGCGCAGCTCGAACTGGCCCATAAAAGCCCATCTTTGTGTGGGAAAACACGCAATTTAAGCAAATTTTGGAGTCTTCGACCGGTGTACTGGTCTGCAGGGGAGAAGCCGCTGTCCAACAGTCAGTTGGCCAAGCTGATGACCCTTTACGAACAAAATTATGTGCAAGTGCGGATGCTGATCCCGCGTTTGCAATCCATGCCGGCGGGGGTGTATTGGTCTCGCTTGGACAATTGCCTAGACTTGCGTTTGCAGGTTCTCGAGGTCAGTCCATACACCACTACCATCAATCTCAGCTACGTCTTTGATGGCAGTACGCGAGGTCATGCAGCGCCCGATCTGCAGATACGTGTCTACCACGACGCGCGCTCCTGCGAAGTTTTGAGCGGGCTAGTGCACGGCCATCGGCTGACGACGCGCAAAGTGCGCACCTTGACGGGTAGTTGGCAGCTAAACCGGTTTCTCTACAAGTGGCTGCGCTACTGTCGTTTTCGCGGCCACCGCTTTGACGTCGAGCATGCGGGCGGTTGTTCGCTCAACGCGGCAGCGGGGTAGGAGCGTGGACTTTTCTGCCAGACGACAGCCAGTCAAATTATTACACCTCAAACCCCAGCGTCCACCCGAAGTGACGCTGATGCTGCGCGGCGGCATTATATTGCTGCTGCTGGTGCTAACCGTGGTGGTTTTTTGGATCGATCGCGATGGCTTAGTCGATCACATTGACGGAGAGCTGAGCTTTGCTGATGTGCTGTATTTTACTGCGGTGACTCTGACCACGGTAGGCTACGGGGATATCGTGCCGGTGAGTGAGTCGGCGCGTTTGTTCGACGCTTTTTTGGTCGCTCCGATTCGTCTGTTGATCTGGGTGATCTTTCTCGGCACGACGTACCAGTTTGTGCTGCAAAAATACATAGAGTTAATTCGGTTGAAGCGAATGGAAGAGAAATTGGTCGACCATGTGGTGGTTTGTGGCTATGGGCACGGTGGTCGCGTGGCGGCCAAAGAACTATTGGCTCGCGGTTACTTGGCCGAGCAGGTGCTGGTGGTTGAGCCCTCTAGCGCGAAACTGCAACAGGCTGTGGATGAGGGCTACATTGGACTGAGCGGTGACGCTACCGACGAAGAGCTGCTCAAACGCGCCAAAATAAATAAGGCCAAGGCCGTGATAGTTGCGGTGGAGCGCGACGATGCGGCAGCCATGGTGGTGTTGACTGTTCGCAGCCTAGCCCCTGAAGTGCGTCTGATTGCCAGAGTCGATGAAGAAGTGAATGGCAAACTACTGCGCAAGGCGGGAGCAGACACTATTGTTCCGGCGGCGCGTATTGGCGGTTTTTTGCTGGCAGGCTCGGTAGAGGAGAACGATAATTTACCGTTAGTCGCTGATATGCTTTCGGCTCGAGGGGCAGTTTCATTGGTGGAGCGAGAAGCACTGGATGATGAAATTGGTCTACGCTCAGATGCACTGGTTCACCGCATTGTGATCTCCTTGCGAAGAGCTGATAAAAACTATGTCTTCACCGCCGACTCTCATTGCGTAATCGAGCGTGGTGATGTCATCACTTTGATAGAGCAGGCTGGTAGAAACGCCTGAACAGGCGTTAAAGGATGCTCTCGATGATAGAAATAGCACTTGATCCACTGATCTGGATAGCTGGAGCCTTGCTGCTCACCATGCTGTTCAGCTTGTTTCGTCGTCGATGTTTGCGCTGCTTTTTCTTTAGCCTTGTAACCCTCATGCTGCTCGTATTGGTGGCAAGTCCGGGGTTTGCCAATCGCTGGTTGGGCTCACTTGAAAACGCTTATCCGCTACGTCAGTGTGATATCGAGAGCAGCACCCGACCGGTGGTCGTTTTGGGAGGGGGGATGACGGGCGGATACCGTGAGTTCTCGGCGCCCCAGCGTTTGAGTAATACCAGTAAAAACCGCGCTCTAGCCGCCGCCGAAGTGGTCAAGATTGATGGCTTTTTGTTTATCGCTGGAGGGCGAGCAAAAAACCGACACGACGTATCTGAAGCTGATGCAATGGC
>JBMYWE010000446.1:0-2673 GCA_049607125.1 Granulosicoccaceae bacterium
CGCTAGCTCGCGGTATTCTACTTTGCCACGCTGAAGCCGGGGATTGGGCTTGTAGCACCTTTTGAAGTGCTGACCATCCTCGTGTTTGCGGGAGAGGAGCTTCGGCCGGAGCCACAAACCAGAGCGAGCGAAAGCGGGTCAATACGCGTAAACAAAGTGGTTTAGTCTACGCGCAACTGGGCCGTATCTGAAATTGACAGAGCGCCCTTCTACCCTACCTCGCCGCAGCGTCTCTGAGCAGCGCGAATACCTTATTGGTCCTGGCTGATCGGATGGCAGCGGCGCGGCAAAATGTTCATTCTTCCGTCCAGATCTTTACCGGCAAATGATACAAACAGAATGAGTCAGGTGACTTCGCGATTCCGGTGTCTCGCACAGCGCAGATGTTTAGATTCCAAGCAAGCACCCTCCCCATGGAAGGCCTATTCACCCAAGCAACTACTGCGCAAAAAAATGAGGCGTTGAAACCACTCTTGAAGAAGCAGCACGTGACAACAGTAGCCGCGTTTACGGCATGTTATCGCCTGCTAAGCACAAAATAATCGTACTTATTAGTTCATTTGTACACCATTAACTTTCGGCAATGACTCTCTTATGCCGTTGTTTTAGATACAAATATGCCAAGTCTTACGCAAGTGCATGCGTCACCCAACCATGCTTGCTCGTACGGTTCGGAACAACTATTGCCAAAAGTCAAACTATTGGGATCTCGCAAGACGAGCGGAGCCCTAAAAATACAGGTTTTAAACCATAGCTACCAGAGCTTTTACCCAACTAGTTTGTGAGACCAACATGACGCGGCTTTTCCTTCCGATCTCCCGCTTGTTTCGTTCATTGCGGCATAGCTATCGACGATCTTTGTCGCAACAAATCAGCATCGCTTCGCTCAACGAGGAAGAACAAGGGCTGATGATACAGGCCCTCTATGTAAGCCCGCGAGTGATGGCTCTAGGCGTCGGGGCTTGCGTACTTGCCGCCATTGCCAGCTACGCCAATAGCATGGACTCCAACTATATACTTTTTATCGCTGCATTTTTTTGCAGCGGTATCTACAGAACGCTGCTGGCAAGAGACTACAAACACAACACTGAAAGCCGGTCCTTTATCGAATGGAAAACACAGGCGATCAAGACTGGCGTGATGCACGGTTTGTTGCTGGGTCTTTTTAGCGCATATTCCATAGCGATCGCCGATCACTACAACGAATTGATCGCTTTTTGCCTGATGCTCGGCAACCTTGTTGCTATCCCCAGTCGCAATTTTAGCTCAAAGCGATTGATCAACTATCAGATGATCATCATCGGAACCCCGGTCATACTTGCCATGTTGGCGCAGGCCACTTGGCAGTATTGGGTGCTGACAACATTTTTTATTCCGTTGTTCGTCAGCATGTCACAGCTGGCCACTCAGTCGCGAAAAACCTTGCTGCAAGTGATCCAGCGAAAAGTCGAAATTAAGAAATTGCTGAGCCGCTTCGACACGGCGACTAATTTCATGCAACACGGCTTTTTAATAATCGACGAACACGACGAAATTATCGTGGCCAATTCACGAGCCCTACTTTTACTAGGTGTTGAGAACGACGGCAACTGGGTGGGCAAGAAGTACCAAGAGCTGCTCGAACACGCGGTGAAACTCAACCGTCTCAGCGAATTAGCGTGCAGCCAGCTTTCGACCAGACAACTCTCCAGCACCAACGCGATCGGCACACATAAGGTTATCGCCCAAACCAATAACTCGGTCTTTGTAGAATCGAGCACCTCGTTTTGCGAGGGACAATTGGTGGTGCTGTTAGAAGACGTCACCGAGCGTATCCGCACAGCAGACCGCATCACCTATATGGCCACACACGACTCACTGACAGGCCTATGTAACAGAGAGCATTTCCACGAGCTATTTAACCAACATCTCAATCAAGGTATTGATGGACTGTGCATGTTAGCTGTGGTGGACCTAGACGAATTTAAACACATCAACGACACCTACGGTCATGCCGCTGGGGACGAACTGCTGTGTTCGGCGGCCTCAACTATTGAGTTGATTTGCGGAGAGTTTGCTATTGCGAGCCGATTTGGTGGTGACGAGTTTGTGATCTTTGCCCCTCACATCGAAAGTGAAGCTGAAGTTCATGCCTTCCCAGAAGAGCTGCTCAAGGCGCTCTCTCACAAAGTTCAATTGAGTCACTGCAGTGTCCAGCCCAAAGCGAGCGTAGGTATAGTTGTCGAAGAGCGTAGCCAGGCGAATTCTGACGCCATGTTCGCCAAGGCAGACCTAGCACTGTACGAGAGCAAGGCCAAATCCAGAGGTGGCTGGACACTCTACGACGAGGCACTGGACGCCAATCACCGCGAGCGGCAACTACTCAAAGATGACCTTGCGGTCGCGATGGAGCAAGACGACTTAACCGTGGTGTTTCAACCAATTGTCAACCTTAAGAGTCGCCGCATTAGCACGTTTGAAGCGCTATCTCGCTGGCACCACCCCACGCATGGGGATGTCTCTCCGGCCGTTTTCATTCCGCTGGCCGAAGAAATGGGCATAGTCGGCGACATTACTTTGCTGGTATTACGCAAAGCCATCGACGCATGCAGCGAGTGGCCCTCAGATGTGGGGGTTTCCGTCAACCTGTCGGCGATAGACTTTGACAACCCTGATTTGGTAAAAGAAATAGAC
>JBMYWE010000447.1:0-2670 GCA_049607125.1 Granulosicoccaceae bacterium
TTTTTCTTCGCCAACAGCATTCAAAACATGTTTTCGGGCTAGTATTAATAGATTCTGCTCGCGTTCGGCTGGAAATCCGACCCAGCGATCGCCTTTGCTCAAGGGACCAGCGAGCAGGGGCTCTCTAGGGTACAGCTTACTCATTTTTTGATGAAACTCGGGCGGTAGCCGGAAGCTTCCGGTGCTGACAGAATGAATACTTTTTGTTGGCAACCGTGAAAAAACAGTCTGGAAAAACTCGCGATAGACCGATTCATAATCGTCACACCAGATGAGTGGGTCAAAGCGCAACCCGACTTGCCAACCGGCCAGCGCTAGTTTGTGCAGGGCATCTAAACGTTTTTCTAGGCTTGGTGCGTCGTGTTCCAAGGCTTGAGCCACCGGGTCTGGCGAGAGACTGGCAGCGACCACCACATTTGAAAGCGGGGCCCTCTTGAGCAAGCTGCGTACCTGTGTGCTCTTGGTACGTAGTTCTAAATTGGCTTCGGGGTTTTCTTCGAACCACCGGAGCGCGCTGCCAACAAAACCTGTAACGGGTTCCATAGCCAAAGAGTCACAGTCATATCCTGAGAAGTACCAGCCGCTGCTGTCCAGTGTCGACTGAACTTTGGCAATATCTTCGAAGAAATCTTCATAGTTGACAAACAATACATAGTTGGCACTCCGATACATACCTTGTAGAAAGCAGTAACGGCAATCGTAGAGACAATTGAAAAGATGCGAAAAGTAGTAGTTGTGCACTCCGCCGATGCCGTAGTCTGGCGGTGCTGGCAAAACACGGTTGCCTTGTTTGTTGGCCAAAACCAACGCAGGTCGCTGCTTTTGCACTCTGAAATTCTGCGCAGATCGATTGAATATGTTGCTGTATTGTTCGCAAGGTATCTGGCGGGCCCGCGGGTATCGAGACAGTACTTCCAGTGTTCGTGGGTGATCTTTCACGGCCTCTTCGATATAAATTGTATCAATCATGGCATTGATACCGGCTGCTCTGACAAGAGTGCGTCAATCAACATTAAGGCATGTTTCGCATCTCTAGGCTGGTTGCCAAAACCGCTTGGATGAATCAGTGACTGCGTGAGGGTAAAATACCTGGACTGGAGTTTTCGTAGTTGTTGTCGCTGATTGTGGCTAAAGCGCCAAGTTTTCTCATAAGCCTGAAGGCAGTCCTCCAACCCTTCGGGTTCCGCTTCTGGTAGGGCTTGGGCTAGCACAGTCAAACTGGCTGAAAACTCCAGTACGCTTGGTACATGCGGTTCAATCAATTGCGTGATGCTTTGTTTGTCAAGTTTACTAAGCGGGTTAGCCCGGTTATCTGAAACTACTTTTAGTATATGGACTAACTCTATAGCGGCGAACTTGGTCGTCGTCTGGTAGAAAGCTGCTCCTTCCATATCTATTAGATGGGTGCCACGGTAAGACGAGCAGGGTTGATCGACAGTTTTCAAAGTTGCTCCGGCAATACTGCTGCGGATATGCAAGGCTGGGTAAAAGGAGTTTTTCGAGGTTTCTATACGCTCAATCCAGCGTAGATTGCCGAGGTCAAAGGACTGGTGTCCAGCGATGCCAATATTTACCCAAGGCGCGCGGTCTAGTTTCGGATATCGGCCGATCAACCATGCACAAGCTGCGGCTGCGTTTAGTTGCCCCATGCCCGTGAGTAGCAAATGTTGGTCACCGTTATTGTAATACTGCCATGGTTTGTCTAGCTGCCGTTTAAGTTTTAGAGCGTCTATGAGTGGGCGTGCTTCTGCCGCTAAAGCGACGACTAAGACACTCATTGTTGTACCTCAACAACGTCAAGCTGAGCGAGCTCTAGCCGGAGCAATTCCGCTTCTTGAATTCGCCCACGCTTTTCTGCCCCAGCCCCATAAACCTCTACTTTTCCACGTAGTGTGTTGAGAGCAGACTTTTTCTGTGAATCACTCAGCGAGTGGCCGTTTTTGAGCAGCTTGAAGAGGGACTTTATACGAAATCGATCCATGCCCCAGTGAGCTTTGGAGAGCTGGTCGTCGTGGCCACCGTATTTGTTGAGTAGGGTCTTTTCGACGTACAGCACTGGTTCTCGATGGGTGAGTCTGAGCCAAAAATCGTAGTCTTCACAGGCGGGAAGGCTTTCGTCAAACAAACCAATGTCATCAAAAACTTCTGTTTTTATCATGGCAGCGCTGGGTGAGATGGCGCAGAGAGGCAGACAATACTCGAATATCCAGCCGCCTGTTTTACGATGCCGGTTTTTTGGATTGACACGGACGCCGTTACGGATCCAGATCTCATCGCAATGAACTAACCTAGCCTCGCCACTGTGTTGTAGGGCGTTCTGTTGTTGATTTAATTTGTCGGGGTGCCATTCATCGTCGGAGTCCAATAGGGCTATCCAGTTTCCTGTTGCAGCCCGAATACCGAGATTTCGCGCGGCACTTACACCGGCGTTTGTCTGCTGCAGTAGTCGAACATTTGGGTACTGCTGAGCTATGTTCTGAGAGGTACCATCATCCGAACCGTCGTCGACTACGATGATTTCTGCCGGTGGGAGGGTTTGAGCCAAAACCGAATCCAAGGCTCGAGGCAAGCAATACCATCGATTAAAACTTGGAATCACCACACTGATGTTGGAAGCTTCTTTCATCCGTTCATCTTACCATCACTGGGGCTAGCGACAGGGGGGAGCAC
>JBMYWE010000448.1:0-207 GCA_049607125.1 Granulosicoccaceae bacterium
GAGACAGGTGCTGCCGAAGCCATTATGTGGGTGGCGACATTTACATTGACCGCCGCCTCCGTGGTCGCCATGCGTAAAGACAACCTGAAAGCGCGACTCGCGTATTCCACCATCGGCCAACTGAGCTACGTGGTACTCGGTGCCATGCTAGCAACAGCCGCGGGTGTCTACGGGGCCGCTATGCATATCGTGATGCACGCCGTAGGC
>JBMYWE010000448.1:217-2659 GCA_049607125.1 Granulosicoccaceae bacterium
GCAAAATTACTTTGTTCTTCTGTGCCGGCGCTATCTATGTGCACACCCACAAAACCAATATCAGCCAGCTTAACGGGCTCGGACGAAAAATGCCGTTTACCTTTGGCGCTTTTTTTGTGGCCGCGCTCTGTATTATCGGTCTGCCACCTTTGGGCGGGGCTTGGAGTAAGTGGTTCTTGATCACCGCCTCCTTCGACACCCAGCATTGGATCATGGCTGGTGCGCTGATTCTCAGTTCACTGCTCAATATCGCCTACTTGCTACCAATCGTTGCCAATGGCTTCTTTAAACCCTCTGCAGACGGTGACGACAGCTTCCATATCGACGAAGCGCCGCTGCTCATGCTCATCCCCTTGTGCATTACCGCCAGCTTTTGCTTGCTCGCTTTTATATTCGGCGACGCAATCTACGGCTTTGTGCAGCTCATCCCCTTGCGTTAGGAATCTAATATGAGTCACGAAAATCACCACGCAGACGAAGACAAGCGCTGGCTCGACGAGCCAAAAAACGTCAATAAATTAGTCTACGCCTTGGCGATTGTCTGCGCGCTGAGCGTACTCGCCGATTTTGTCTGGCACCGCCATGGCCACTTTAGCTTCGAAGAGTTTCCAGGCTTTTATGCCTTCTATGGATTTGTCGCCTGTTGCGCCGTTGTCTTCGTCGCCATAGGACTGCGCCACCTGATCATGCGCGATGAGAACTACTATGATTGATGATCTAAGCCCCGCGTTTATTCTGATTTTCGGCGGCGCCCTGATGCCGCTACTACCTCGCAATGGCCGTAACGTGGTGCTCTTTGGCGCGCCCATCGCTGCGCTCGCCCAGCTCTGCCTAATGTCCTCGGGCGAGCACATGACCTGGGAACTCTTTGGTCATACGCTCGTCACCGTACGCATTGATGGCTTGTCGTTTATCTGGGCGCTGATCTTCTGCATTGCCGCCTGCATAAACAGCCTCTACTCCCACCACTTGCGCCAGGGCCCTGAAATGGGCCGCCTGCAAGACGCTTCTGGCCTGATCTACGCTGGCGCCGGAGTGGGCGCTGTTTTGGCCGGTGATCTCATCACCCTGTTTGTCTACTGGGAGCTCACCGCAATCGCCTCGGTCTTCTTGATCTGGGCCAGCCGCACCGAAACAGCCATTAAAACGGGAATCCGCTACCTGATTATACAAGTAGGATCCGGCGTGCTGTTACTGGCAGGCGCGTTGCTGATGCTCAATACCACAGGTAGCATAGCCTTTGATCAAATTGGGCTTGAGAGCACAGCTGGTAAGCTTATTTTTATCGCCTTCGGAATCAAGTGCGCCTTTCCGCTGCTGCACAATTGGCTACAAGAGGCCTACCCAGAAGCGACCCCCACAGGCACTGTCGTGCTCTCCGCGTTCACCACCAAACTGGCGGTCTACGCGCTGGCACGTGGCTTCGCGGGAGAAGAAATCCTGATCTACATCGGCGCCACGATGACCGCCTTTCCGATCATCTTTGCCGTGATTGAGAACGACCTGCGTCGCGTGCTCGCCTACAGTCTAAACAACCAGCTTGGGTTTATGGTCGTCGGCGTCGGCATCGGCACCGAGCTATCGCTCAACGGTGCGGCCGCCCACGCCTTTTGCCATATTCTCTACAAAGCTTTATTGTTTATGTCGATGGGAGCCGTGCTGTATCGCGTAGGAACCATCAAGGCCTCAGAACTCGGCGGCCTATATAAAAATATGCCACTGACTACCTTTTTCTGCTTGATCGGTGCCATGTCGATCTCAGCCTTTCCGTTGTTTTCGGGATTCGTCTCCAAGTCGATGATCCTCACTGCCGCCGCCGACGCCCACTTGTGGGGTGTGTGGCTAACGCTGCTACTCGCCTCGGCCGGTGTCATGCATCACTCGGGAATCAAGATCCCCTTCTTTGCGTTCTTCGCTCACGACCAGCGCCACAATTTCAAGCACGAGATTAAAGAAGCACCCACAAATATGTTACTGGCCATGGGTATAGCCGCCTTCCTCTGCGTCGCTGTTGGCGTCTACCCCACAGCACTCTATGCCCTACTGCCCTTCCCCGATGTGGCCTTGGCTTACAACCCCTACACCAGCGATCATGTCGTCGCCCAAGCGCAATTGGTGCTGTTCTCAATGTTAGCCTTCGTGGTGCTCTGGCGCACGGGTCTATATCCTCCTGAAATCCCCAGCGTGAACCTCGACACTGACTGGGTATACCGCAAGCTCATTCCAGCGGCCTTGATTCCTGTTTTTAACACGTGCTTCGACTTGATTGATCGCTTCGAAGCCGCGATCGACCGGAGTGTTGGACGTGCCGGAGGATGGTTAAGCCAACAGTTCTCTAACGGCTACTTAGTCCGAGACGCCGGCAGCGGAGCAATGGTTGGAATCACCGTTATTATCTTCGCCGCCGCATTGATATGGGGTTTTATGTAGGGCTTTTAAAAA
>JBMYWE010000449.1:0-2655 GCA_049607125.1 Granulosicoccaceae bacterium
GCTCCCATCCGTATGTGCATATCGTTTGTCAATCAAGCATTGCTTCTCTGAGTGTATCGATTTTGGGACAGAGCAACGGCTATTTGCATGCTTTGCTCTACAAGATGATAAATACAACCCGCCTGTTTACGTAGTGTTTGTAGGTCACAGTTTGTGGCGTTTGATATCGAAACAACGATTCAGGGGAGCGAGAGCCTCCGTGGTGGGCTCGCGATGAGAAGCGAGGTTAAAAACTAACCAAACGTGACATTTGTCGTCAGCGATATGGCGAATGTCGCTTGAACGGAGCCTAGAGGCGCCGGAATGCACATAATGTGCGATTATCAGTCAATCTATCGGCCAACCTCTGATGCGGGCCGCGTGCTGGGAGTAGGGTTTTGGAAAATCGTTCAAATGCCGTCGTCAACGTCCAACCAGTGGACAACAAAAGCAAGCGTCGCCGAGGCAAGAAAAAAGGCCGCCAAGTCGACCTAAAAACCCTTGAGGCGGTTCGCGGCGTACTGGCTGAATCGCCACGTCAGCGGGATTACCTCATCGAAAACTTGCACCTGCTGCAAGACGCCTTCGGTGCTTTGTACAGCCATCACTTGGTGGCGCTGGCCTCTGAAATGTCACTCTCTATGGCAGAAGTTTTGGAGGTTGCCAGCTTCTACCACCATTTCGATATTGTCAAAGATGGCGAGCAGGCACCTGCAGCGTTGACCGTTCGGGTGTGTGATTCTGTCAGCTGCTGTATGGCGGGTGCCGATGAACTCAGCGCCGCGCTCGAGCAGCAAGTAGGCAGCGGAGTGCGCGTGCAGCGAGTGCCTTGCGTCGGTCGTTGTGCTGAAGCCCCGGTCGCTGTGGTGGGCTGGCATGCGGTGGGGCAAGCGAGTACCGAGTCTGTCGTAGCAGCGATTGCCGAAAACCGCGTCGAAGCCAATGCCACTCCCAAAGCCCTCGATTACGCCGCCTACGTAGCGGATGGCGGTTATTCTCTCTACCACGCCTTGCTGGCGGGTGAGCGGGACGACGAGAGCTTTATGCAGGCGCTGGAAGGTGCGGGTCTGCGCGGTTTAGGCGGGGCAGGTTTTCCTGCTGGTCGCAAGTGGCGAATTCTGCGTGACCAACCCGCGCCCAAGTTGATGGCGGTCAATATCGACGAAGGGGAGCCGGGAACATTCAAAGACCGACACTATTTAGAGCGTGACCCGCACCGCCTGTTTGAAGGCATTTTGATCGCCGCGCGCGTCATCGGCATCGAGCAAGTGTATGTGTATGTGCGCGACGAATACCCACATGTGCGCACTTTGCTTCAGCGATCGTGGAGTGAACTACAAAGTGCCTTCGATGATTTGCCAGAGCTGCAAATTCGACGTGGCGCCGGCGCTTATATCTGCGGCGAAGAGTCGGCCATGATCGAGTCTATCGAGGGCAAGCGGGGCATGCCGCGTCTGCGCCCGCCCTATGTGGCAGAAGTTGGCTTGTTTGGGCGTCCGACACTAGAACACAACTGCGAAACACTGTATTGGGTTCGCGAAATTGTTGAACGCGGGGCCGAGTGGTTTTCCGGGCACGGGCGGCACGGGCGCAAGGGGCTGCGATCCTTTTCCGTCAGTGGTCGCGTCAAAAACCCCGGCGTGCACGTGGCGCCCGCTGGCATCACGCTCAACGAACTCATCGATGAATACTGCGGCGGCATGCTCGACGGTCATCAGCTACAGGCCTACTTTCCAGGTGGGGCCTCGGGCGGCATTTTGCCGGCATCTCTCGCCGACGTACCGCTAGATTTCGATACGCTGCAAGAATTTGGCAGCTTTATCGGTTCCGCCGCTGTCATCGTGCTCTCAGATCAAGACTCGGTACGCGACGCAGCGCTCAACGCCATGCGGTTTTTCTCGCACGAATCCTGCGGGCAGTGCACACCCTGCAGAGTAGGCACGCAAAAGGCCTCAGTGCTGATGGCCGAGGAAGACTGGGACCATGAGCTACTAGAAGATCTGTGCACGGTGATGGCCGACGCCTCTATTTGCGGACTGGGGCAAGCGGCGCCCAACCCGGCTCGCACCGTGATGAAGTATTTTCCGCAACTGTTTAACAAGGGAGAATCCGCATGAGCCAGAGCGCGATGGCGAAGCCCCAGACAATCGCATTTGAACTCGACGGTCAGCCTGTGCAGGCGGAAATCGGTGAAAGCATCTTAGACGTTGCCACACGTCTTGGCGTGCGGATCCCCCATCTTTGTTACAAGCCCGGATTGCGCGCTGACGGTAATTGCCGCGTGTGTGTGGTAGAAATTGAGGGCGAACGGGCCTTAGCTCCTTCTTGTTGTCGAGCACCGACGGAGGGCATGATCGTACACACTGACTCTAGCCGTGCGCGCAAATCGCAGACCATGGTGCTCGAGTTGCTGCGCGGCGATGTCACTGACACACCGTACACCATCGACTCTGAACTACAACAGTGGTGTGATGCGCTCGACGTCAAATCGTCTCGATTCGGTGGACGTCAGCAACCCGCGAGCGACAATTCGCACGCGGCTATCGCCGTCAACCTCGACGCTTGTATTCAGTGCACACGCTGCCTGCGGGCTTGTCGAGAAGAGCAAGTCAACGATGTCATAGGGTTTGCCGGTCGCGGCTCCCAGGCCCGCATTATCTTTGACTTGGAAGACCC
>JBMYWE010000450.1:0-2608 GCA_049607125.1 Granulosicoccaceae bacterium
TTGAATACAACCCGGGCCCAAAGCGCGCCTACTCCCGCGCCACCTCAGCGCACAATACATTCAACCTCGACGGCGAAGATCAAAGTGAGTTCTGGAAGGCCTTTCGAGTTGGCCGACGCGCGCACATCACACGCTGTGACTACCGAACAACCGAGACAGGTTTCCACTTGACCGGCTCCCATGACGGCTACACTCGTCTTGAGGGTCGACCGATGCACACGCGTAGCTTTGAAGTCAGCGCAGATGAAATCACCATAACAGACAAAATCACCGATGGGGCCGGGCAGCTAGCGCAGGCCGTTTTGCTGCTTCACCCCGATGCACAAATTGCACAGAGCCAAGACGATAGGCTGGAGATCATCGTTGGCTCAGTCAAAGTTGAGGTCAGCGCGAGTGCGGCGATCATAGCCCAGGACGCCAGTTGGCACCCGGATCAGGGCATAGATTTGCCCACCAAAAAGCTCTGCATCAACTTCGGCCATTCTCCTTGTCAGGGACAATTCAAATTGCGGAAAATCTCCTGACGACTGCCTGAGCGTAGCCAAGCTCAAGCTCCCCATCAGCAGTACATCGACTGCTCAGAATTCAGTCGTCAAACCTCAGATATACATCGCAAGCGACTGAGGTTGTCGCTTGCGCTCAAATTCGTGCCTGCTAATGTGATCTCGTCACGCGGCAGCCGATGCTACAATGCCAGCCAAGAACTCAACCAAAATTGGCCATATGTCCGTGGAACAGTCACCTGCACGCACACACCTTGAAATTGACCTAAAAAATCAACGTGTTGAACGCCGCCCCGTCGAAGGCGATGAGCTTATCAGCCGCGGTCGCCACTTGATCGCCAAAACACTACTTGATTGTGGCGCCGCCGACGCTGACCCGCTCTCGCCCGCCAACCCCCTGATATTCTCTGCTGGCCCGCTGGCAGGCACCAATTTTTCCAACGCCAACCGTATTAGCGTCGGCTGCAAGAGCCCTCTAACAGGTGGCATCAAAGAAGCCAATGCGGGCGGCACCATGGCGTTCAATCTCGGTCAGCTTGAACTGGCGGGCTTCACTCTACACGGTGCCTGTAGCGACTGGACTCTGATCTACATCGACAAAGAAGGCGAGCTGAGCTTTCACGACGCCGCACACCTCGTGGGCCGTGCCAATACTGAAATAGCTGCCGAACTACACCAGCAATATGGCAAGAAGGCCAGTGTGGCACTTTGCAGCCAAGTGGGGGAATACCTCGGTCTGATGGCCGGTATCGCTTTCTCCGATACCGACCAGCGCCCTACGCGCTTCGCCGCTCGCGGTGGCGTAGGCGCGGTGATGGGCAGCAAGAAAGTCAAAGCAATTGTCGTCGAAGCCAATCGAATGCCCCCTTTCGCTGATCGCAAAAAACTGATGGGCAGTGTCAAACAGTACAATCGCTGGCTGGATGAGTCTCCAGCTATTCAAACACTCAAAGACCTCGGTACAGCAAGTGTTGGCGACTACACCAACGAGGTAGGCGGACTGCCCACACTCAACTTCAGCGCTGGCCGCCAAGATCCGCAAGGCAACGCCTTTCAGATGGGCGGCGCGTATATCCGCGAGCTCAACATGAGCCGCGGGGGACAACCCACGCACGCGTGCATGCCCGGCTGCCAGATCAAATGCTCCAACGTCTATTTCGACGCTGAGGGCAAAGAACTCGCCTCCCCCATCGAATACGAAACCCTCGGTTTAATGGGCACCAACTGCGGACTCAGCAACCCCGACGACTTGGCCCGCGTCAACGCGATAGCCAATGACCTTGGCGTAGACACCATTGAAGCAGGCGCCATGCTCGCCGTGCTGATGGAAGCAGGTCTGGCTGAGTTTGGCGACGTAGATTTCATGATCGAAGCCCTAGATGTGCACATTCGCCAAGGTACCGAGCAAGGGAAAATTTGGGCACAAGGCACAGGTGCGGTTGGAAAACACTACAATGTCAAGCGTGTCCCTGTCATCAAAAACCAAGCAATCAGCGCCTACGACCCACGAGTCATTGAAGTCACCGGCTTGTCCATGATGACAACCGCACAGGGTGCCGACCACACCACGGGCAATGCGCCCTCATTTGAATGCGCCGGGAAGAGCCTCGACGAACTGATGGCGGCCAGTATCGACATGCAAGTGCTATGCGCTGCTGCAGATTCTTTAGGCTTGTGCGTATTCGGTCGAGCTGTTACCAATGAAAAGCTCGACTTCATGATCCAAACCTTCCGCGACGCCTACGGCGTGGAGCTCGACAACAATTTCTACCGAGATTTGGGGCAACGCACACTAGAGTTGGAGCAGGCCTTTAACAAGGCCGCCGGTTTTAGCGACAGTGACGACGATCTGCCGAGTTTTTTCTATGAGGAAGAACTACCACCGACTGGAAAAACAGCGCGTTTCCACGGCGAAGACGCCAATGCCTCACCCAGTCGCTGGTGGGCAACCGCGCAATAGCGCCACGCAATCGCCCTCTCTCTGCACATGAGAGAGGTTGCCGACAGCGACAATTCAAGCGCAACGCAATACGGGCAGCCCCGACTTTAACAATGCTTGACCGAGGTGCAACATCACTTCGCGGTTTTTAAAAAATAAATACACA
>JBMYWE010000451.1:0-2608 GCA_049607125.1 Granulosicoccaceae bacterium
GCGCTGTTTTGGATGGTGGCGGTGATTTCCCGCATGGCGCTGGCTGTGCTTTCAAGGCGGCTCGCTTGGCCTTGGGTTGAGCCAGAAATCGAGCTGCTGGAGTTGTCGATCTCGCTCGACGCTTTCGCTAAGGTGTTGGCCGATTGTCCTATCTTGGCAATCAATTGCTCGAGGTTATCGAGGGCTGCGTTGAGCGCGTTTGCCATTTGCCCGAACACGTCTTCCATTCGCGCACTCAAATCGCTTTGCGCCAGACGCTGCAGGACGTCAATTGCCTTGTTGAGTGAGTCCGAAACATAGTGAGCGAGTATCCACCACAACACTAAGCAAGCGAGTAATGACAGGGTGCTAAGGGCGATGAGCTTGTAGGTGTTGAAAGTCGCATGGCTCAGCATGAGTTCCGAATCCCTCTCAAGATCATGGGCAATTTGGTCCTCAACTTGTTTCAGCAAATTTATTTTTTTGGTGATGGTGGAGAACCAGTGATCGGCCTGCACACCAAAGTTTCCCGTCGAAGAATTGTCTTTGGCAATCTGCCGCAACCTGTTTACCTCTTCGATCGCTGGTCCGACCAGGGTGTCTTGATAGAGTTTCTCGTGTTCCGCGGTGGCCACTTTTTCAAACGCGTGCATATAGGCGTCTTGCTGCGCCACTAAAGCGATAAACTTCTCGAAGTGGCCGGGCGCAAAACTGCCCGCTGCAAAGGTTTTGTTGAGAATAGCGCGTTCAATACCGGCGCGCTCTTTACTGGCCAAAAAGTGGGCGTAGGCTGTCATGTCTAGCGCTAGCTTGGCGTTACCTGTCATGTGCGGCATATAGGTGACGAGGTCAATAAACTGGTTGTTTATATCCGTGTAATAAGCGATGGCATCATTGGCGGATATGGCGTTGTTGTCCACCTGCTGTCGTACGCGCTCAATTCTCGCAAGTGCAGACATTGTTTGAGCGAGTGTTTTCTGGATGACCTCGTCTTCCATTTCGTCCATCTGACTGACGAATGTCTTTAGCGCCAAATGGCGCTTGTCCATCGCTTGACGTTGTTTGTCTAGGCTTGATTTGTTTTGGACGCTGCGCTTTCCGTAGTAGCCAGCTGTGCGGCCGCGCTCTTTTTGAGTCTCGTGCACCAGCGCGCTACCGGTGGTAGCAAGTTCACTCAGTTGTTGCAGCCTATGAAGATCAGACATTGTTCCCCGTTGATGCTGGATTTCTGTGATGGAAAAATACAAAAGGGAAAGCACCGGAACCGCCAGCAGTATGGCAATCCGCATGCTGATGCTGGTGTTTTGGAACAACTGACTTAAGGTTTTCATCGTCTGGCTGAGTCGCTGGGTTGTACGCTATTCGTCGAATGGCGAGGTTTTTGATTTTAAGGTTGTTGGAGAGGGTATCGGCTGCTGTACTAGCTTGCTTAATTGACATTTAAGTTATTCGTGTTCAAACCGATGAGCGGCGCGGGTGTCGGGCCTAGGCTTCTCTGAGGTCAGTTTGCCCGCGAGCAATAGTTAGGGCTGCGGACTATGGATCACCTACAATGGCAGACAGTGCCTGATCGGCGATGGCCCACCTCGGGCTCGATTATCAAGGCGATTGTCAATGCAAATGCATGGGAGGTGTAGTGTGTCGAAGTTTCTTGTTTTAGTGATGCTCGGACTCGGTTTTGGCTCGGCGGCTTGGGCGGAGGAGCTGCCCAAAGATCGCTATCACTTTAGCGTGTCCGCTCGCAGTCAAGCCGACAACGATTGGATGGTAGTGACACTGAGTGTTCTGCAAGAGGACAAAGATCTCGCGCGAGCTTCCAGTGCCGTCAACAAGGAAATGT
This sequence comes from Granulosicoccaceae bacterium, assembly GCA_049607125.1. GTDB lineage: Bacteria > Pseudomonadota > Gammaproteobacteria > CALCKW01 > CALCKW01 > CALCKW01. The sequence goes on from JBMYWE010000451.1 coordinate 1,820, forward strand.
CCTGGGCACTGGAGAAGCTCAAGGGAGAGCTGGAAATTCAGAGTTCGACCGAGTCCTATCGCAGTCAGCCGATTTACTCGGACAAGGGCAGGCAGGTTCGGTCGTGGCGGGTGACGCAAACGCTGCGCTTGGAAGGAGCTAATTTTTTAAAACTGACCGAGAAGCTCCAGGTTTTGCAGCAGCGCTTGTCGGTGCAGCAGATGCATTTTTCTATCAAACCGGAGACGCGAGATCTACTGGTTGAGGACTTGATGGTGGAAGCACTGGCCAATTTCCGTCGCCGCGCTAAGTTGATAGCTCATCAAATGGATGCGCGAGACTTCAGGCCTGTCAATGTACAGATCAATACAGACGGTGGGCGCGGGTATTACCCCCGGCCGGAGATGGCGATGCGCTCCATGGCGGCGGATATGGCGGCACCGGCTGTGGCTGGCGGCGAGAGTGATATTACTGTTCATGTTTCTGCTCAGATCGAGTTGCAACATTAAAAACCTCTGTCGAGAGGCGGCAAATGGCATCATTTCTGGGTTCGGTAGATGTTTCCGGCTCGAATACGCTTGCGGTCTCCTACGCCGGCTGGGCTGACAGTCCATCGACGCTAAGCGCAGTCCGGCGTATCATTGACGCGAGCAGGCAGGGCGCGTGCAGCGATGTTAGAATTGCCTACACTTACAGAGATTGCTTCACCTGTCTCGGTTTCCGATGGATTGGCGGCCGAACAAGTGCAGTGTTTTGTCATTGTGTGTGCACTAGCGACTTGGATGCTCGGCACATGCGTGTTTCTTCAAG
>JBMYWE010000452.1:0-2603 GCA_049607125.1 Granulosicoccaceae bacterium
CGGTGTGTAGGGACTAAGCCGCCGGTGTGCGTCCATGAAGGACTCGACCTCGTCGGATTTCGCGTAGAGCTCCGGCTCGTCAACGACCAGCCACGAAATGATATTGCTGCTCTGGATCGTCTGAAAGCGCCGCAGCTGCGCAGTGCATCTAATATCAGCGAAGATATCAGTACGCTTGTAGGTTTTGGCATGAGCGGCAATATTCTCAAGCAACCAACAGGGGCTTCGAGCTCCGAGACACTGATATTTGGCAATTCACGCTGGCCGCGTTTTGTGCAATCGCCCATTGATGCTTACTCCTTGCTCAATCCACCGCGCTCACTGGGCGGTGTGCTGACTGATGACGCGGGGTTGCTCTACGCCTTTTGGACGAGCTTTGCTTTCCCCGATGGCAACGATGTCAACGAGGGTGAGTGGGGCATGCCCGCCGATATTTTGCGTCAAGCTCTAGAGGATTATCGTGCTGGAGACCCTCACTATGCACTCGATGCGGCGCTGTCATATGTGCCTTTGTACGAGGCGCGTATGATGGGCTTGAGCCCCGGTCGCACGGCTGAATTGGCGGGCTTGGATGTGAGGCAGCGGCGAGCGCTGTACGTTCGCCAGGTGCAAGATAGCAGCGCACTGCAAGTGGGCGATGTTTTGGTGGCTGTGGACGGACAAGTGATCAACTCACTGCGCGCGCTAGAAATCGCGGTGCAAAAACCTCAGGTGGTTTTGACTGTTCTGCGCAACGGAGAGGAGCACGACGTAAAATATCTCACCGAGGCGCTGACGGCCACTGGGGCAGAGCGTGTCGTTAGTTGGAATGGCGTGTATGTGCAAGAAATCACTCGCGAAGTGCGCCACAAGATGGCCAAGCCAGTCGAGGGGGTGTACATCAGCAGTATTGAACCTGGCTCGCCCACGCTGCAAGAAAACCTCTACCCGAATCGCTTGATCACTGCGGTAGATGGGGTGCCAGTGGCCTCTTTGGATCAATTTGTCGAACAGCTCAAAAACCGCTCCGCAGACGATACCGTTCGACTGAGCACGCACTTACTCAGCAATTACCAGCAATTGGTCAGTGTTGACGTACAGCCAGCCTTTTGGCCTAACTTTGAGTTGCGTAGAGCAGAGGATGCGAGCTGGTCTCGCAGTCGCTGGTAAGCGCAACAGTCGGCGAGCAAGGACCTCAACTTGCCTCGCCGAACCCTCTATTCAGGCTTCGGTATAGCAGTGCTCGCAGGATGGAAATGATATAATAAGGTCTTCTATTTTGGCGGGCTGAGCATGCTAATTTTTGATGTGGTGATTGTGGGCGGTGGTATGGTCGGCGCCACGGTTGGGGCGAGTTTGGCGCAGGTGGGTATGCGCGTGGCCATCGTCGAAGCCACAGAACTTGCACCGCCGCGAAGCGAGCGTTTCCCTGCACTTCGTGTCAGCGCATTGAGTGTCGCCTCTCAGCGCACGCTCGAACAAATTGGCGCGTGGTCTTTGCTCCAGCAAGCGGGCATTTGCCCCTACACCCAGATGCTTGTGTGGGAGGGCGAAGACGATCAGGGAACACTTTTTGACAGTGCCGATATCGCTGAATCGCATCTGGGTCATATTGTTGAAAACGACAAAATTCAACGTGCTGCTGTGGAGCGTTTTAAGGCTTTTGGTGGGGTTTGGTTGTGTCCGCAGCAATTGAGCTACTTTAAGCTCAGCAACGCAAAAATAGAGATAGAGCTGGCCGACGGCTCCCAGATTCGGACTAGCTTATTGGTGGGTGCCGATGGTGCCCGTTCCAAAGTGCGTGACATGGCCAACATTGCAGTCAAACGCAAAATGTATAAGCAACATGCCTTGGTGGCCACCGTTAGCACAGAGTTGCCACAGCAAGACATCACTTGGCAACGATTTGTCCCGTCTGGACCACAGGCGATGCTGCCTCTACAAGGGCAGCACGCGTCGATTGTCTGGTACAACTCACCCGAAGAAGTACAGCGTCTCAACGCACTCACTGACCGAGACTTCAAAGAAGAATTGCTGCAAAGTTTCCCCGAGCGTTTGGGCGGGGTAGGTGAAATATTGGAAAGGGGAAGCTTTCCCTTATCGATGGCGCATGCCGATGAATATATCAAGCCTGGATTGGCTTTAGTTGGGGATGCTGCACACGCTGTTCATCCACTTGCGGGTCAGGGAGTTAATCTGGGGCTACTGGATGCTGCCGCCTTAGTTGAAGTGATCTTCGATGCGCATCGTGCAGGACGCTTGATTGGATCGGAGGCGGTTCTGAGTCGTTATCAACGCTGGCGTCGGGCGGACAACGCCATCATGTTGCAGGCGATGGACGCAATTCAACAAGTATTCTCGTGGGAACAGTCTGAAATAGCAGCGGTGAGGCGCGGCGCGCTTGGCCTAGCAGATAGACTAGGCCCAGCCAAAGCCTTTGTCTCACGCTATGCCATGGGGCTACATGGCGATCTACCCCGCGTCGCCCGGGGGAATACACTCGACTAAGCCGCAGTGTTTTCTTATCGGAACATTCCCGATTTAACGCGCTGATTGAAGTCGCGCTTTGTACTTGATCAGCAGGTTGAGCAGTTTTAAATCTCGTATGGATCCAAATTTTAGGA
>JBMYWE010000453.1:0-2602 GCA_049607125.1 Granulosicoccaceae bacterium
ATTCACGTACATGGCACGCAAGATACCGCGCACAGAGATTCCGCTGTGATCGTAAAAACGCGGATCTTCCACCGACAACAGGGCTTCCTTCAAGCCCTCGGGCAGCTCCTCTTCGCTGACCAGCAGGCGGTCTTCGCTCTGAGCGGGTGAGATGCGCCCCACCAATACAGGCTCCAGCCTTGCAATAGGGACTTCAGTGCCGTCGGCATCGGACATACCGATAATCAGATCGTCGTGCCAGCGCAGTGTCAGGCGCACGGTGGGTTCACGCCCATCGGGGAAGCGAAAGCCTCGGGTGTGCACCGTCATGCGCTCACCGAGGGTGTCAAAATGGCCGGGACCAAACTGCTCGCTACGACGGTAGCCGAGCAAGCCCAACTCGTGGATGAGGTCTTGTTGGCTCAGTTGCTGCCCGACGTAGAGCTCCAGCGGACGCGCGTAGACGCGAGCGGCGATTGACCATTTCTGCCCCTCAAAAACCTCCTGAATGCGGGCATCCATGCGCTTGAGCCCGCGCCAGGCAAAGATGGCGCTGAGCAACATCAGTAACAGCAGCAGCGACAAAAGGGCCAACAACCAAAAACGGCGCCGACGCAGATGAGCCCGCCATCCTGTTCGAGTTACTTTTCGCTCAGAGGGCGCGGGATTGGGACTTGCTTGCTGGATCATCGAATTGCAGTTGCCTTCGGGGTTATGATGTCGGTGTGGATGTATCGAGTGACAAACGGAGGACAAACATGCGCACACTGGACCAATGGCTATCAGCTTACGCAGAGTCTCATCAAAACCCCACTAACAAAAAGGTACACAATATTTGTGTGCCCGTGATTTTCTTTGTGATAGTTGCACTTATCTGGAAAATCTCACCGTTGTTGTTTTTTATCGTCGGCGCGGCCGCCAGCTGGTTTTACTACCGGCTATCACCTCAGGTAGGTATGGCGGGCGCCTGTGCCATCCTCGCCTGTGGCCTCGTACAGGCCGCTGTCGGTTTTGGCTACCTGTTTCTCATGGTGCTCTTTGTCGCCGCTTGGATTGGCCAATTCTACGGCCACCAAGTCGAGGGCAAAAAGCCGAGCTTTTTTGACGATTTGCAGTTTTTACTGATCGGCCCCCTGTGGGTAGCTGCTCCTTGGTTGCGCAAACAGGGTTTGATTAGTACGACCCTGTGATTGCCAAAAGGTGCGGTTGACTCTTTTCGGGCTCGCGGGCTGCGCCTTGATGCTCGGCCACCCAAACCGTTGCCGCAACAAGCAAGCAAGGCAAGCGCAGCCCGAATTGCGAAAGCGCCACGGGCCGACTGCCGAATTTAGACAATCGTTTTAGGGTTGCACCACCCCCATCGCTTGCTGATCGGCGTGGTAGGAGCTGCGCACCATCGGGCCGCTGGCGACGTGATCAAAGCCCATGGCATAGCCATCTTCTGCCAGCTGGTCAAACTCTTCAGGTGTGACGTAGCGATCTACGGCCAGGTGGTCGCGACTGGGCTGCAGGTATTGACCCAGCGTGAGCATATTGACGTTGTGCTCGCGCAGATCGCGCATGACTTCACGCACCTCGTCAAGCGTTTCTCCCAAGCCCAGCATCAGGCCAGATTTAGTCGGCACGTCGGGGTGCTGCTTTTTGTGCTCTTCGAGCAAATCGAGAGACCACTCATAGCTCGAACCCGGGCGCGCAGCGCGGTACAAACGCGGTGCTGTCTCGAGGTTGTGATTGAACACATCTGGCGGGCTGTTAAACAACGCTTCGAGCGCGCGGTCCATACGGCCGCGAAAATCAGGCACCAGCACTTCAATTTTGGTGTTGGGGCTGTGCTCACGAACCGCTGCGATGCAGTTAGCAAAATGCCCCGCGCCACCGTCGCGCAGGTCGTCGCGATCAACCGAGGTGATAACCACGTAGCTCAGCCCCAACTTGCCAATCGCTTTGGCGAGGTTTTGTGGCTCGTCGGCATCCAGGGCATCGGGCCGCCCATGCGCCACGTCGCAAAAGGGGCAGCGACGAGTACAGATGCCACCCATGATCATAAAAGTGGCCGTGCCGTGGCCAAAACACTCGCCCAAGTTGGGGCAACTGGCCTCTTCGCAGACCGAGTGCAAATCCAACTCACGCATCATGCGTTTGATTTCTTGCACCTTGGGCGAGGCGTGGGCCTTGGCGCGAATCCACTTGGGCTTGCGCACCAGTGTTTCGCTGCGCTGCACTTTCACAGGAATACGCGACAGCTTGTCGGCGCCGCGCTGGAATTTGTCGGGGTCTTGCCGCGAGGGCGAGGTGTAGTCGGTCATCGGAACATCCAATTTAGCCCTTTTGAGGCGAGAACACGCCGGATCAGGGTAAGCCCAGCGCCTTGAGCTGGGTATTGTACTGCAAGTGACCCGCCAACTGCTCGGCAAGCGACTGCCCCATCGAAGCCACGTCGCCACTCAGGCCAAGTGCACGGGTGCTGGTGACCGCTTGCCCGGCATAACCGCAAGGGTTAATTTGGCCGTAGGGCGCCAAATCGACATCTACGTTGAGCGCCACACCGTGATAACACTTGCCTTTGCGCACACGCAGGCCAAGTGCCGCAATCTTGGCACCTTGTACGTACACACCAGGTGCC
>JBMYWE010000454.1:0-2596 GCA_049607125.1 Granulosicoccaceae bacterium
TGGAATGGATGGATACCCTCGCGCTTACAGCGCACGGCGAATGTCTTGCCTTGTAGCGCCTGTGCGTGGAACTGCACACACTTCTCGGCCATAAAAACGAGGGGGTTCTCGGCTGGAATCTCGAAGGTTTCAACGGTAAGAATATGGCTGATGCCGGGAATATCGCACAATCGGTTGCGGCAGGCGTCTACATGCTCTTGCGCGCAGTTGACTTCCATGCGGTCCCACAGGGAGCGCACGCTGGCGCTGGGGTCTATGGCCTTGAGTACTTTATCGATGTTGCGGCGCAGCTGCTTCATGTGCCAAGAGCGCACAGATTTGCTCTTGATAAAGGTCTCTGAGGAGACTTTGACGATAAAGCGCATAAGGTGTCCTTGGCCGTTTCAATGGTGGCAGCAGAAGTTAGCCGGACATGATTCATAATTATTGGGTTTAAATCAACATTTCTCCTTCGTGCAGGCAGCCAATGAGGTGGATGGGTGGTCGGCGGTGTCAGGCTGAATGATTGGCAAGCTGGGTAATCGCAGAGCAGCTGGCTCGCGATGCTGGAGCTGAGTCCCCATCGTTTTGGTCATGTCGGTAGTCAAGCAGTTATCGGCTGAGTCGATAAGTCTATGGTTGAACAGCGTTTTAATTTTCGCAAAATCAATGCCTTGTCGATAGCAGAGAGTGAGTATGCAAGCACAGCAGCAGTGGCAGGAGACAGCCGAGACCAGCAATGACCCCGTAGGCGTCATTTTATGCGTGGACGACGAGACGCAAATACTGTCGTCGCTCAAGCGATTGTTTCGTCGAGCGGGGCACACGATTGTCGTCGCCAGCAGCGCGAGCGAAGGTCTGGAGGTTCTAAATACGCAGGAAATCGATCTTGTTATCTCGGATATGCGTATGCCGGAGATGGATGGGAACCACTTTTTGAGCGAAGTGGCCAGTCGCTGGCCTCAGACCGTGCGCATGTTACTTACCGGGTATTCGGATATGGAGTCCACGGTGGGGGCGATAAACAATGGTCATATCTATCGCTACATCGCCAAGCCCTGGGACGACACCGATCTTTTAATGTGTGTAAAGGGCGCCCTGGAAAATAAGCAACTAAAAGACGAGCGCGACCGTCTGAATCGGCTCACCACAGAGCAAAATGCGCAACTGTCAGAGCTGAACGGGTCGCTGGAGAAACAGGTAGAAAAGCGCACTGCCAAATTACAGGAAATGGCGGTGCGGTTGAAAGCGTCCAATTTGCAGCTGGAATCGGCGTATGCGGATTCTGTCGCCGTGTTCGCTCGTATCATTGGTCTGCGCGAGGGAGAGGCCAGCAGTCACGGAGAACGGATCGCTGAGCTTTGCCAGCTAGTGGCCCAAGAACTCGGCTTGGATGATCAACAGCAGCGAGACATCCACTATGCTGCACAGTTGCACGATATCGGAAAATTGGCGATGTCGGATGAATTGCTTCAGACACCTTTTGAAACCCAGACTGACGAACAGAAGGCGGTTTATAAACAGCATTGTACCAATGGGCAGGCTATTCTTATGTCGTTGGGGCCGCTGCAGAATGCGGCGAATATTATTCGCTCGCATCACGAGCATGTAGACGGTAGCGGATACCCCGATCAACTCAAAGGTGATGAGATACCCACTGGGGCGAAGATTCTTTGCGTTGCCAACGGCTTCGATGACTTGCTGTCTGGTGCACTATTGGGCAGCACGATGGACGAGCTCTCGGCCATTCAATTTCTCTCTTCCAATATTGGACGCCGGTTTGACGAATCTGTTGTCAAAGCGTTTATCCGGGTCTACAACAAACGTCAACAAGTGGACACCATCAGCAAAGTGTTGATTCTGTCGGTAGATGATCTAGAGCCAGGGATGACGCTCGCCGAAGACGTTTACCTGAGAGAAAAGGTACTGATGTTGCGTAGTGGTCAGCAGTTGACCGAGAGCTTCATCGAGAAGTTTCGCTCGCTTTGTCAGGAGGCTGACGAGGCATTTTTGGTGAAGATAAAAACTTAGGTGTGTGATTCATAGACATCCTTTCACTATTATTGAGTGCTATGAACAGAGAAATACATCAAAGATTACAGTGGGTTCGCCTCTATGAAGAGTCTGGTGATGCTGGCTTCGTTTGCAGGCGTTGTGGTATTTCCAGACCCACCTTAAGGAAGTGGTGGCGCAGATATCTAGCTAGTGGCGAAGAGGGTTTAGGTGAGCACAGTCGACGGCCCCATTCATCTCCCAATGCCAAAATCACCGAGGAGATAGAGAGCTTGATACTCGGTTTTAGAAGCACCCGTAACCTTGGGGCTAGACGGCTTCAGAGTGAATTGTTGCGGCACCACAGCATCTCCTTGTCATTGGCCTCTATTCACAAGGTTTTAAAAAAACACCAAGTAACTCCAGTTACAAAGCACAGACAGAAATCCGACTACATCAGGTATGAGCGGCCTATTCCAGGAGACCGCGTTCAAATGGATACCTGTAAAATTGCTCCTCACATGTACCAATACACTGCCATCGATGATTGCACCCGCTATAGGGTTTTACGTGTCTACAAGCGTCGTACAGCGTCAAATACTCTGGATTTCCTAGATGCGGTGGT